>JBKQVI010000062.1:0-22877 GCA_052139985.1 Terriglobia bacterium | reverse complement strand
CCATGGCACTCTTGCCGTATGAACCAAAAGCGGAAGGCGGTAGCTGCTGCTACCGCACTCCAAGGCGCTTCACGCATTGGCCAGGGGGCGTTGGTGGCGCGATGATTCTACGCGACAAAAGACGTAGCCGCGGCTTTACGCCGCCACTTATGGCGTTAACTTCTCCGGATTGGCGGGCAGACCTACCCATCGTTGCGGCAGAGCCGCCTTTGAGTGCGGTAGCAGCAGCTACCGCCTTTCCATGGCACTCTTGCCGTATGAACCAAAAGCGGAAGGCGGTAGCTGCTGCTACCGCACTCAAAGGCGCTTCGCGCCTTGGCAAGGGGGCGTTGGTAACGCGATGATTGCAACGAAAACTCTCGACAAAACGGAAATTCTAAGGTGGCTGCGGGAAGACAATCCCCACACATTGTCCGAGTTATACGCCGAGGCAGACCACCAGCGCAGGCAGTCGGTCGGCGATGCGGTGCACCTGCGCGGGCTGATTGAAATCTCGAACTACTGTGTGCGCGAGTGCGGCTACTGCGGGCTGCGGGCTTCGCACCGATCGCTCAAGCGCTACCGGCTGAGCCGGGAAGAGATTCTGGGATGCGCCGCCGAAGCCGTAAAACTCGGCTACGGCACGGTGGTGATGCAAGCGGGCGAAGACTACGGAATCCGCACCGCATGGCTGGCCGAAATCGTCCGCCGCATCAAGCGGGAAACTCCGCTGGCCGTGACGCTCAGCATGGGAGAGCGCCCCAATGAAGATTTGCGGGCCTGGCGCGAAGCGGGCGCGGACCGCTATCTTCTCCGCTTCGAGACTTCCGACCCGGCACTCTACGCTCTTATCCACCCGGCGCGCGGAGCCGTGCCCTCGGACCGCATCGCGATCCTGACGACTCTGAAGCAGCTTGGCTACGAAGCCGGGAGCGGCGTCATGATTGGAATTCCCGGCCAGACTTTTGCAAGTTTGGCCGCGGACATTGAGACGTTCCGCCATCTGGATCTGGATATGATCGGCGTGGGCCCCTACATCTCTCACCCCGCCACGCCGCTCGGTTCAGGCTTCTGGCGGCGGGAGATTGACCCCATTGAGCAGGTTCCCAACACCGAGGAAATGGTCTACAAGGTGGTTGCGCTGACCCGGCTGGTGCGCCCGAGCGCCAACATCCCCAGCACCACGGCTCTTGCCACCATCAACCTTCGCAACGGACGTGAACTGGGACTTGAGCGCGGCGCCAACGTGGTGATGCCCAACCTCACGCCGGTCGTTTACCGCAGCCTTTATGAGATTTACCCGTCCAAAGCGTGCATCTTCGAGACCGCATCGACTTGCTATTCGTGCCTGAACCAGCGCATCGCCTCCATCGGCCGCAGCGTGGGATCGGGCCCGGGAGGACGCGCACAATGATGCAAACACCCGTCGAAATCGTGATCTGCATGGGAAGCTCCTGCTTCTCCCGAGGCAACTCGAAAAATCTGGGAGTAATTCAGGATTACCTGCAAGCGCACGGTCTTCAGGCCGACGTCAAGCTGGTGGGCCATCTTTGCCAGAACTTGTGCAAGGAAGGGCCGAACCTGGTGGTCAACGGCCAGGCGCACCACCGCGTGGATTTTGCGGCGCTCGCCTCGATCCTGGAAGGATGCTTCCCGAAAGGGTGACCCATGACCCGCATGTCTGCAGTTTATACGGCGCAAACGGAATGCCAGGATTGCCGCAAGTGCATCCGGGAGTGCCCCGTCAAGGCCGTCAAGGTGGCGCGCGGCTATGCCTCCGTCATCTCGAACTTGTGCATTCTCTGCGGCCATTGCGTGGCGGTCTGCCCGCACGGAGCGAAAAAGGTGCGGGACGATATTCCCGAAGCCAAGTACCTGCTGAAATCCAAGACCCAAGTCATCGCCTCGCTCGCGCCGTCCTTTGTCAGCGAATTCTCCACGCTTCGGCCGGGGCAGCTCATCGCGGCGCTGAAACGGCTGGGATTTTATGGCGTCTCGGAAACCGCTCTGGGCGCGCAGGAAGTCTCCGCCAATATTTCCGGCCTTCTGAAGCAGGATTCCGGAAACATCCTGGTTTCCACCGCGTGCCCGACGGCCGTAAGCTACATTCGCAAATATCTTCCCGAATCCGCCAAGCACCTTACGTGCCTGCTCTCACCGCTGCTGGCGCACTGCAAGATGTTGCGGAGCGCCTACGGTCAAGGGGCGGGAATTGTCTTCTTCGGACCGTGCATCGCCAAGAAAAGTGAAGCCGAGGCGCACCCCGAACTGCTCGACGTCGCTCTGACCTTCGACGATTTGAAGCGCTGGCTGGAGGATGCGCGTATCCAGCCGGAATTCCTGCACGAATCCGCCCAGGACACTTTCATCCCGCAAGCGGCCGGCGACGGCGCGCTCTATCCCATTGAGGGGGGAATGATCTCGAGCGTGCAGGCAACCTGCGCCCAGAACAACGTGCGCTTCATGGCGTTTTCGGGGGTTCAGAACATTGAAAAGGCCCTGCGCGGCCTGGAGGAATTGCACCCGGACCAGAACATCTTCATCGAGTTGCTGGCCTGCGAGGGAGGCTGCGTGAATGGTCCCAGCACGGCCATCAAGAGCGCTTCCGCACTGAAACGGTACCAGGTGATCGAGTATGCCCACCCCGCTCCGCGCGTTTCCGGGCACGACTCCGCCGTTCCCATTTTTGAAAACTACGGAGCCGAGCCCGTCCCCTTTTCGGACCACACGGAAGAAGAGCTTTCCGGCGTGCTGCGCGGCGTTGCCATGTACAGCCCCGAGGACGAGCTGAACTGCGGCGGCTGCGGGTACGATTCCTGCCGCGAATTTGCCCGGGCCTTCCTCAGTGGCATGGCAGAGCGCAGCATGTGCACCGCGTACATGCGCAAACTGGCGCAGAAAAAGGCCAACGCGTTGATGAGGAAGATGCCGGCGGCCGTCGTGATTGTGGACGCGGACCTGAAAATCATCGAATGCAACCCCAGCTTCATTCGCCTCTTTGCCGATGGCACCGGCCTGGCTACGGACGCGAATCCCGGCCTGGAAGGGGTAGACCTGGAAGACGTGGCGCCGTTTCATAGCCTGTTCAGCAGCGTGCTGGAAACGGGAGTCGATATCATCGATAAAGACATCCGGCACCGCAAAGGGATTCTGCACGCCTCCATTTTCAGCATTGAAAAGAATTCCGTGGTGGGAGGCATTCTCGAGGACATCACGGAGCCCGCCGTGCGCAAGGAACAGATCATCAAGCGCGCCCGGCAGGTGATCGAGCAGAACCTCAAGACCGTGCAACAAATCGCCTTCCTGATCGGGGAGAATGCCGCGGAGTCGGAAATCACTCTGAACTCAATTGTGGAGTCGTTTTCGCCCGAGGACGTGGAAGAAAAAGAAGATGCCTAACACCGCCCGCAGGAACTTTATCGAAGTGGATTATTGCCAGACCGCGAAGAACGGACAAATCGCGTCCGGCGATATCTTTCTCTCCCGCAAATTCAAAGAAGAAAATCGCACCATTGCGGTGCTTTCCGACGGCTTGGGCAGCGGGGTGAAAGCCAACGTCCTGGCGACGCTCACGGCGACCATGGCCCTGAAGTACACTTCCAGCTTTATCGACATCAAGCGGACGGCGGAAATCATTATGGACACGCTGCCGATTTGCAGCGTGCGGAAAATCAGCTACTCCACGTTTACCATCGTCGATATGGACACGGCGGGCAACACACGCATCATCGAGCACGAGAATCCCCCGTTCATCATCGTCCGCGACGGGAAAAGCGTGCCGGTGGAAAAATCCAGCATCCATTTGAAGAAGTGGCAGGAGCGCCGGAT
This sequence comes from Terriglobia bacterium, assembly GCA_052139985.1. Lineage (GTDB taxonomy): Bacteria > Acidobacteriota > Terriglobia > UBA7540 > UBA7540 > Bog-366. Next base: position 19,070 of record JBKQVI010000062.1, on the reverse strand, counting down.
TAGTTTTGCACAATTCCAGGCGCGGCTGGGCGACCGCATCGTCTTCTTTTCCGACGGCGTCTCACAGGCGGGCATGGGCGAGTTCCGCACGCCGCTCGGCTGGGGAATCGGGAATGTGGAGAAGTTCGTGCAGGAGGCCGTCTCGGGCGAGCGGGGGATTTCCGCCAGCGCCCTAGCAAGAAAGATAGCCTCCAAGGCGCAGGAAATCGACTGCATCGGCGCCCGCGACGACATCACTTGCGGCGTCATGTATTTCCGCAACCCACGCCGGCTGCTGGTTCTCACCGGCCCGCCCTTCTCCCGCGATAAGGACCCGGAACTGGCTCGCTTGGTGAATACCTTCGACGGACGAAAAGTCGTCTGCGGGGGAACCACCGCCAATATTTTGGGCAGACTGCTGAATCGCGACATCACCATGGACCTGGATTTCTTCGACCCGGAGATTCCGCCCACCTCCCGCATGAAGGGCGTGGACCTGATCACCGAAGGCACCATCACCCTGGCAAAAGTGGCCAGCGTGCTTGAGGAAGGCGTGAACCCGGATACGCTGGGCCGGAACGGTGTGCGACAAATGGTCTCACTGCTGCTCGACAGCGACATCGTTCAGTTCGTCGTGGGCACCCGGATCAACGAAGCCCACCAGGATCCGAGCATCCCCGCGGAATTGGACCTGCGGCGGAACATCGTCAAAAGAATCGCCTGCCAGCTTGAACAGAAACACTTCCAGGAAACGTCCATCCGCTACCTCTGATTGACCCCTGCGAGGTGTCTGCAAAGTTGCCGGAGAGCGAATGCCGGCGTCGTCGGCGCCTCCGCCTCGACGCGCGACGGACAATTTGTCCACGTCTTGAGCCGTCCCCAGTGGCCCACTGTAGCCCTTTATCCACGATCCTCCCATTTGCTCCAGGCAGGAAGTGGGAGAAAAAACGCAACGGGCTCAACCCTACCGCCAATAGTCAACTTTCGCCGCACCACGCGCCGGCGGCAGTCGCATACTACCTTCAGGGAGAGAACATGCCTGAGCAGCAGGAATGCGCACTTCATCGAAGGCGGCTTCCGTCACGACTCCGCCTGGCGTTGCTACGGGCCCTATCTGACGCTGCAACTGGCGCACGCGTTCCTGCTGACCGGCCAACTGGATCGCATGGATCAGTGCCTGAGTTGGGTTGTAGGGAATGCCGCTATTGCACGTCCGAAACCTTGCCGTTAACGAACGTCACCTTGAGGTCTTTGTAAACGTAGATTTGCTTTGCGCCCAGATCGATGCTCTTCTCCGGCTGGCCAAGGATGGCAACCACCTGGTCCACTGTTTGTCCCAACTTGACTGTCGCGGGGGGTGCGGGCGCCGGGGCCGACGGTTCCGCCGCGGGTGGGGCTGGCGCGGCCGGTGCTGGTTCGGCGGCGGGGGCGTCAATCGCAAAGACCTCGCCGATGGTATCCTCGATCTTCGAAATGTCAGGCGTCGCCAGAAATCCCTTGGCAAACTGAAAATCCACTTGAGACTTGTAGAGGGTGCCGTCCTGATATTTGGCCGGACAAGCCGCCAAGTATGTGGGGGAGACGCCGAGTATTCCTCCCTTCTGAATGGTGAGTAGGGTGCCCGGTTCTTTAATGTTCGGTCCGCCTCCGTCCATACCCATAAGGGCGAGATCGTGTTCTTTTGGCAAACTTCTTGCCCCTATTGCAGGAGCGCCCCGCCACGACGGATGTGATGAACCGATCATTCAAAGGGGGATAAAATAGGAGAGGGGAGGGAACCTTGCGTACACTACATGTGCTGATCGTTGGAGCAACACTGGCTGCCTTCGCAGCCGTATCAGCCCGTCCACAAGAACCCGGCCTCGAAGTCATGCACGTGCCGGCGCCGGAATTTCCGCCGCCCGCCGGACTCCTGCCGGCCAGCGGCGATCTGGCGGGGGGCATGATCGGCGGAGCGCCATCGGGTGTTCAGCAGCCGGGCTCCGCGGCCATCCAAAAGGGCGCCGCTACGCGCCCAGACACGTTGCACGAAGGTGAAGCGTCCGCGCCTGGCGCCGGCGTCAACTGGCTCAATAGTCCACCGCTGAAAATGGCGGGAATGCGGGGCAAAGTGGTGATGATTGATTTCTGGGATCCTACCTGTATCAATTGCATCCGCACCTACCCGATTAACAAGGGGTGGTGGGATCGCTACCGCAGGTATGGCTTTGAGATCGTCGGAGTCGAAGACCCTGAGTTCGACATCGCGGGTTCTCTCGACGACGTCCGGGGGGCGGTCAAACGCTTTGGCCTGCCCTACCCCATTCTAGTGGACTCGGCGTTCCAAGTCTGGAAGGAGTACAAGAGCCAAAGTTGGCCCAATCGATTTCTGATCGATGCCAACGGCTACATCCGCTACCACATTGCCGGCGAGGGCGATGACGCCGAGTTTGAGCGCGCCATTCAAGGCTTGCTGAAGGAGGCTCACCCGGAACTGGCCTTTCCGTCGACTTACGGAATTGCGCCTGACCGAGACGTCTGGGCGCCGGCTTGCGGAGGCGCTCCAACTCCCGAGATGTATGTCGGCGACTGGTTCGGACACGGCACGCTCGCCAACCCCCAAAGCTATCGCGACGGTCAGACGATTGACTACCAGTCGCAGGAGCCGGTGAACGATGGCCACGTTGTACTCGCGGGAAGGTGGGAGACGCAGCGAGAGGGTATGACCTATCGCGGCAAGCACAAGGGGGACGACCCCGGCGACGATCACGCCGCCATGCGCTACCACGCCCGCGAACTCTACGCCGTGATGAATGTTGTCCACGGTCGCGCGGCGCGGGTCTACATCATGCAGGACGGCAAATACCTGACCTCGGCGAACAAAGGCGTAGACGTGCAGATCGACAGTCGGGGGCGGTCATACATCGAAGTGCGCGAGCCCCGGATGTATTACGTGGTTCAGAATCCGGAATTTGCCAGCCATACGCTCAAGATTCTCCCGACGCGTTCGGGATTCGGCCTGAATTCGTTCACGTTCGGCAACGACTGCCAGACCCAGTTCGATCACTTCTGAAGGCCCTCTTGATTCGGTCACATTGACGAGGGTCCACTCGATGTTGAGACGGCTGCGCACCACCATTCGATGACGTAAACTCGCCGCCAGAGCGACAAATTAGCCTACTACACGCAGGGTAGAGGTCCGGTTTTAACCCGGCATTAATGTTGGGACGAGGGATTGCTGATAAACTCACTGATTGCGGAGTTACGCTGAGTCCGCGAGGAGCAGGGGCGGCGAATGAAGGCAACGATCGAGAATCGGCTGGGAATCATCTCGGGCTTGGCGGCGGTGGTGCTTCTAGTTGCCGGGCTGCTTTCTTATCAGAACACGCAGCGATTGATCCTGGTCAACGGCAGGGTGACCGAGACAAACATCGTCCTGGCGGCCATCTCCCAAACATTCTCGGCTATTCAAGATGCCCAGAATCGTGCCACGGACTTTGCCGTCGTCAGGGAGGAGCAGTTTCGTGTCAGTTATTACTCAAGCGTGGCGCAAGCCCAAAAACAGATCGATCATCTCCGAACTCTAACCTCTGATAATCCCCGCCAGCAGGCCCGGCTTGACAGTCTCGATGGACAAATCGAAAACGCTTTCAGCATATTTCATCTGGTTATGAACCTGCCACCGGGCGAGAAGTTCGCCGCGGCGACGGCGGCGGAACTCCAGGTACGGGAAGAAAAATGCATGGATGGAATCCGCCTGGAATTCCAGGCCATGGAACAGGAAGAACACCACGAACTTGACCAACGCAACGCGGAGTCCGCGGCCACCGCCCGTAGCACCATCTTTATCGTAGTGTTCGGAAGCGTCCTGGCCGTGGCCATGCTGATGCTGGCGGGAGCCGTCCTACGCCACGACACGGTCCGCCGCGTAAAAGCGGAGAAGGCGCAGGCTTCTTCCGAGCAGCGTTACCGCCTGCTCTTTCAGCACAATTTGGCAGCGGTGTTTCTCAGTACAATCAACGGTCAAATCCAGGATTTTAACCAGGCCTTTCTTGACCTCCAGGGGTGCTCTTCTCGTGAAGAGATTCTCGGCCGGAACGCTGGAGACTTTTATGTTCAGGCAGCGGATCGAGAAAGTTTTGTAGAAGCCCTACGAAAGGAATGTAAAGTGACCGGCCTGGAGGTGTGCTTGCGCCGCCTTGACGGTAGCGTGTTCTGGGGCCTCATCACCGCTGCACTTCTCAGCCCCGAAGGCGATTCTGCGCCGCCGCTGATCCAAGGCACCATTATCGATATTACGAACCGCAAGCGTACGGAGGAAGAACTGGTCAGGGCCAAGGAGTCCGCCGAAGCCGCGAACCAAGCCAAGAACGATTTTCTGGCGAACATCAGTCACGAAATCCGGACACCGATGAATGGAATCATCGGGATGACCGACCTTGCCCTGGAGACCGAGCTGGATGACGAACAACGCGAATACCTGCGGGCCGTGCAGAAATCCTCGGAAGCAATGATGGATGTCATCAACGACATCCTGGACTTTTCAAGAGTTGAAGCCGGGAAGCTGGACCTGGAAAACATTGAATTCAGCCTCAAGGATTGCGTGGGGGAGGCTCTTAAGTCTATCGCGTCGCGCGCGCATGAGAGGGGATTGGAGGTTTCGTCGGACATCCGCCCGGAATTACCCGATTCCATGCTGGGTGACCCTGGCCGCCTGCGGCAGGTCCTCCTGAACCTGGTGGGGAATGCTATAAAGTTCACCGACCACGGCGAAATCGTCGTTTACGCAAATGCGGAAACGCGAGCGGAACGGACCGTGACGTTGCATTTCCGGGTGGTCGACAGCGGAATCGGCATCGCGCCGGAGAAGCAGCAAGTAGTTTTTGAAGCTTTTCGCCAGGCCGACAGTTCCTCAACGCGAAAATACGGCGGAACCGGACTGGGCCTCAGCATCTGCTCGCAATTGGTCGACCTGATGGGCGGAAAGATTTGGGTGGAAAGCGAGCTGGGGAAGGGCAGCACCTTCCATTTCACGGCGAAGTTCGCGGTTCCCGAGACACGGCGTCTCAAAGCGCCCGCCGCTCCACCGGAAGCCCTGAGTGGCCTAAGCGTGCTGATCGTGGATGACAACGGGACCAACCGTCGCCTGCTAGAAGAAACGCTCAAGCGCTGGGGGGCGGTGCCATTCTTGGCCGCCAGCGGGCAAGCCGCCCTGGATGCCATTGAGTCAGCCGACACCGCGGGAAAACCCTTTTCCATGATCCTGCTGGATCATCAGATGCCCGGCATGGATGGCTTTGTCGTCGCCGAAAGAATCCGGCAACAGCCGAAACTCATTTCCACGACCATCATGATGCTCAGTTCCGGCGGACAGAGGGGCGATGCCTCCCGGTGCCGCAAACTGGGAATCACGGCCTACCTCTTCAAGCCCTTTAAGCAGTCGGAACTCCTTGACGCCATGTTGATCGCCTTGGGCGGCCAAGCGCCGCAGGCCCCCCAACCTCCTCTGATTACGCGGCACGCGCTGCGGGAGCGCCGACCGGCCCTCCGCGTGTTGGTGGCGGAGGATAATGTCGTCAACCAGCGGCTGGCCGCGCACTTCCTCGAAAAGCGCGGGCACCAGGTCGAGATAGCCGCCAACGGTGTGCAAGCGCTGGCAGCAGTAGAGAAGCAATCGTACGACGTTGTCCTTATGGATGTGCAGATGCCGGAGGTCGATGGATTTCAAGCCACTGCCGCGATTCGGGAAAGGGAGAAGGGAACGGGCAGGCACCTCCGCATCATCGCCATGACCGCTCACGCCATGGAAGGCGATCGGGCCAAGTGCTTGGCTGCGGGGATGGACGGATATATCCCTAAACCCATTCAGGCCAAGGAAATGTTTGCCGCCATCGAAGAACCGGACTCCGCGGCCTGACCTCGGGTCAGGCGGGACCATTTCTGGGAGAATGCCAGCGGAGCCCGGGAGGGATACCGAGCGGGCCGGATACGAAGGACTGTGAGCACGGCCTGTCGTAACGATCGCCACTGTTGGGCCGGGCGGCATTCCGACACATCTTTCCTCACCGGCAGGGTCGTGAGCGGCAAACTCGGAAATGAAGATTTAGCCGAAACTCGAAAAGTAACGGCGCTGCACTGGGCGGGTCGACGCGTTTAGATACTGCGGGTCAAAGCGCTGGAACTTGAGGCCGCAGTAGGGGCACGCAATCAACCCCAAGGCCGGCGAATGCGTGGACGAACTCTTGATTTCCAATCGAAAAGCCTTCTTACACGCAGGGCAGCGAGAAAGCGGATAGCTGCTCATCATAAGAACGTCTCCTTAGGATTGGGGAAATCCAAGGAAAAAGGGTATCACCGAAAACTCTCGGAAGCAAGTTGGAGCGGATATAATGTCGCTGCAAACTGCGCACGCGAACTTCTAGAAAACGAGCCTTGGCGCGCCCTAATTTTCCGCTTTCGCCGCAACACTCAGATGGTCTGGCGACCCGCCACGATAATCAAACCAGGCGGGCTGAGTGAGGGGCAAGCGGTCTATGAACTGTGGGGGCCGTCGAACATACGAACTGGCTCTCGTCCTCAAGCGCCGCGCCCTTCATCAGGCCGGTCAGAAACGCCATCCGCGCATCCGGCCTGTTGCTAAGCGACATATGAACAAGAAAGCCAATCGTGGCGAAGAGCACCAACAGTCCTAGCAAAGCTGCCGACGATGGAAGAAGCGAATCCATATTGATTGGCTACCAAGATGAACCCCCTCTATTGATCCAAGGTGAAGGAAGTGTGAAGGCAGCGTTAAGAGTATAACGGACTCATTGTCACACACGCGGGTCATGGCGGCGCGACAAGGCTTGAGTCCAACTTTCACTGAGACTTCAAGTTCCATTCACCTCACCATCACAAATATCCTCCACAATCGCTGGGAGATGAAACTCATCGTGGCCGCGGAGCCTCAGGTTTGTCGCTCGTCCTCCACGGCGAAAGGCAAGTTCGCTAGATGATTCTGCCCACGATCCGTCGTGACCAAAATGCCGGGATGGAAGTCTCCCTCCCGAAAGCCTTTGCCGAAAGGATTGCGCCCTTCGCGCAGCCGGCCATTCAGCACCTCTTGCGCTGGCAGGAACTGAACGACCTTTACTCCAGCGTCAATCGACCCGAGGGCGAGGATCGCATCTGGGACAGAATCCTGGATTCTCTGAACATTGCCTATGAAGTTTCCCCCGAAGACCTTGCGCATATCCCCGCCAGCGGGCCGCTGGTGGTAGTTGCGAACCATCCCTTCGGAGGAATCGAAGGAATCATCCTCGCCGCGCTGCTGGGTTCCGTGCGCGGTGACGTGAAGGTGATGGCCAATCAGGTGTTGTGCTCTTTTCCCGGGCTGCGCAAATCGCTGATCCCGGTTGACCCGTTCGGGACACGAGCTTCCGCCAGAAGCAATGTGCGGGGTCTTAAGGCGGCGATCGAGTGGGTGAGGACGGGCGGCGCGCTGGCGGTATTTCCAGCCGGCGAAGTCGCCCACGTCGATATGAATGAGTTGGCGATCACCGACCCCGTATGGCATGAAGCAGTAGCTGCCGTCATACGCAGGGCCTCAGCGGCGGCGATTCCAGTGTTTTTTGCCGGGAGCAATGGCCCTCTGTTCCAACTCTTGGGCATGGTGCACCCCATGCTGAGAACGGTAATGTTGCCATCCGAACTGCTCAACAAAAGGAATCATGTTTTCAAGGTTCGAATCGGTCATGTTCTTTCCTCCCGCAAGCTGAGCGCGTTCCCTGGCGATTCCGAGATGACGGCCTATCTCCGCTGGCGAACTTACCTGCTGGGGCATCGTAAAGATTCGGGAAACACGCCGGCTGGGTGGCCGGGACTGCTAAAGAGCGTTCACCGTGCGGCCCCGCCGGTTCTGGCGCCACGGGAATGTGACCAGATGGAGCGAGAGATCCGCGCTCTTCCTCCCGACCGGATTCTCCTGCAAAGCGGAGACGATCTCGTAATCCTGGCCAAGGCGCAGCAGGTTCCGCAGGTCATGCGTGAAATCGGCCGTCTGCGGGAGATCGCTTTCCGATCGGTCGGCGAGGGCACGGGCAAGGAAATCGACTTGGACCAGTTTGATTCGTACTATGACCAACTCTTCGTTTGGAGCAAGAGCGCGCGACAGATTGTGGGGGCCTACCGTTTGGGATTGACGGATTCAATTCTGAAAAAGTACGGGAAAAAGGGACTTTACACCAGCACGCTGTTTGACTTCCAAGACGGTTTCTTTGGCCGCGTAGGACCCGCGCTGGAACTGGGCCGGTCGTTCGTTCGCTTGGAATGCCAGGGCGCCGTCAACGCCTTGCCACTCTTGTGGAGAGGAATCGGCCGGGTTATTCTGCGTAACCCTGAGTGCAAGATCCTTTTCGGGCCGGTCAGCATCAGCAATAGTTACCATCCCGTTTCCCAAAACATGATGGTCACCTACCTTCAGCAGAACCACCTAACGGAGGAAGTGTCCCGCCTTCTCAAACCCCGCGCTCCGTTCAAACCTTCGCGAATTCATCCCCGCAACCCGGCTCCACTGTGCTTTAAGGTGAAGGATGTGCAAGAACTTTCGGAGCTGATTTCCGAAATCGAGACCGATCACAAACAAGTCCCTATTCTGTTGAAACACTACCTGAAACTCGGGGGCAAGATCGTGGGCTTCAATGTGGACGGCCATTTCAGCCGGGTATTGGACGGCCTGATCCTGGTGGATCTGACGAATACCGAGCGGAGGATACTGGAACGGTTTGTGGGGCCCGAAGGCGCTCGCCGTTTCCTCGCCTATCACGAAGGCGGCCCGTCTCCCGAGGGGCTCGGGAAATCGCTGACGGCAGCTTAGCCGGTCGTCCGGCCAATTACCTCGAACATCGCCAAAGCGTTCAAGCCCGAATACCGGGTGCCCCTGGCGCCTAGTCGGCGGTGCGACCTGCGCCTATACCCGGTTGTGCTCAAAGCGGAAAAACAGCGACTGCTTAGAAACCGGCGCCGCGCGCTCCGTTAGCTCGGCAAGCTGCTTGACGCTGAGGGGAGTGAAGTCGCGCGCGAGTTGCACATTCTCCTCAAGCTGAGCAATCGAATCGCAGCCAATAATGACCGTGCTCACCGGATGCGACAACGTGTAGTACATCGCCTCGCGCATCTGCAAGGTTCCCGGGGTCGGCGCCGGCACCATGCCTTCCCAAGAGTGCTGCTGCTGTTCCAGTGGCGGGGGAGTCCAGGTCGAAAGGATGCGCCCGCGCGCCGGCACCTTCATCCCGATGATCCCCATTTGCCGTTCCACGGCCAGCGGCAGCAGCGCCTCGCTGAAGCTGTAGTGATGCGGATCGGCCGCGTTCATCGCCATCAGGATCGTGTCGAACGGGTAACGCCGGATGGCCTCCATCAACGGTTCCGGCCGGTAGTGCCCCGTCAACCCCAGAAACCGCACCGTCTTCTGCTCCTTCATTTCCAGCAGGGCCTCCATGGCGCCGCCCTTCGCGAATACCGCTTCAACATTCGCCCCTAATCCAATGTCGTGCAGTTGCCACAAATCCACGTGATCGGTCTTCAGCAGCTTCAGCGACTGCTCGATCATGCGCAGCGAACCATCACGCGTCCGCTCTTTGGTTTTGGTCGCCAGAAATGCTTCGGACCGCCGCCGTTGCATCACCTGCCCGATGTACTGTTCGCTCCAACGATCCGGGCCGCCGTAAATCGAAGATGTATCAATATAGTTGACGCCCAGGTCGAGCGCGCGTTCGATAATCGATGTCGCCACATCGGCGTTGTTCGGCCGCTCTACAGCAGCCTGGCCCCCCAGGCTGAAGATTCCAACCTTGTAGCCGGTCTTTCCCAGATTTCGCGTCGGCATCGCACCCGGAGTCCTCGGATTCACCGGCAACCCCGGCAGCGAATTCGCCGAGTCCGCCATGGACGTCTTCGCCAACACTGCGCCGGTCACCAATACGCCGGCCTTCAAAAAGTCTCGCCGGTCGTGCCGTTGCGGCGGCTTGCTTTTACGCTCGCTCATCTTGTCTCCCTCCTGGCGCGCTGCGCCAACCCTCCAAAGTATGCAACAACTGGCGCCTGAGGCGTAACATTATTCAGTGTCCTCTTGAAAACCGCTGAGCGCGGATCGCTGTGGGGAATCGCCAATGCCAATCAAGACATCTATCCTTTCTAGGTAACCGCAATGGACTTGGGGCTCGGTTTCCGTAGAGGCCGCCCGCGTTGGGTGCTTGATCGCTTAGCGGGCAATGTCACGGGCACAACTTTGGTCTTACACATTCCAAATCATGAGGAGGATCGTCATGCCGAAGATGAAAGCAGCACAAGTGACCCGGCCGGGAGGGCCGATTGAACTGGTAGAACGCGAAGTGCCGCAGCCGGGACCGGGCGCGGTTCGCGTTCGCGTGCAGGCGTGCGGTATCTGTCACAGCGATGCGTTTACGAAGGAAGGCCACTGGCCGGGCATCCAATATCCGCGCGTGCCCGGCCATGAAATCGCCGGGGTCGTCGACGAGGTCGGCGCGGGTGTGATCGGCTGGGCAAAGGGTCAGCGTGTAGGCGTGGGATGGTATGGCGGCCACTGCGGCCATTGCCGAGCCTGCCGGCTCGGGGAATTCATTAACTGCGAGTTCCTTCCCGTTCCCGGGATCAGTTACGACGGCGGCTATGCGGAGCACATGGTGGCGCCCGCGGATGCTCTGGCGCTCATGCCCGATGGGATTTCCGCGGAAGAAGCCGCTCCGTTGCTTTGTGCGGGCATCACCACCTACAACGCGCTCCGGCATAGCGGCGCGCGGCCCGGAGACCTGGTGGCGATACAAGGAGTGGGCGGTTTGGGCCACTTGGGGATTCAGTTTGCGAATAAATTTGGGTATAAGGTGGCAGCCGTCAGCCGCGGGACGGATAACGCAGCCTTGGCGCGAAAGCTCGGCGCACATCATTACATCGATAGCCAAGCCTCCAACCCCGTAGAAGAATTGAAGAAGTTGGGGGGAGCGAAGGTGATATTGTCCACAGCTCCAAGCGGTAAAGCCATGACCGAGCTATTTGATGGCCTCGGCACGAACGGCAAGATGGTGGTAGTGGGCGCGAGCATGGATCCCATCCAGGTGACTCCCATCCAGTTAATTATGGGGCGCAGGAGCCTTCAGGGGTGGCCCTCCGGCACGTCGGCGGATTCCGAAGATACGCTCAATTTCGCCGTTCTTTCCGGCGTGCGGCCCATGATCGAAAAGTTTCCCTTGGGTCGCGCCCCGGAAGCGTACGAAAGGATGATCAGCGGGAAGGCGGAGTATCGCGTGGTACTAACCATGTCTGCCGGCTAGTGCCGCGAGGATTAAGGTGGGCCAAGCGGCCGTCAGACTCCGCTGGACGATGTTGGCGGTCTCCTGCTCCTGCGTACGGCAGCAACGGGACAATTTGTCGTCACAGTTCCGCCGGGTGTGAGTCACCATGGGAGCTCGCCGACTTCGGCGGCTGGCGCTCCCGTGTGCAGAAAAGGGGAACTCTTCGAGAACTTGCGAACTTCCCTTGACGCTGCGCTGCCCACGCACTAGACTCTCTAGTCCTTGGGAGGTGTAGCATGACAACTTCAGTTCAGACTGAGCGGATTCATAAAGCATTAGACACGTTTGTGATCGAACTTCCATCCTGGGGGTTTGCCAATACGGGGACGCGTTTTGGGAAATTCATCCAGGCCTCCGCGGCCACGACCACGGAAGAGAAGTTAAACGATGCGGGACAGGTGCACCACTTCACGGGCTGCTGTCCCAGCGTGGCGACGCACGTACTTTGGGATTTTCCTGAGGGCCTGAAGAGTACGCCCTCAGTGATCGCTTCAGCGGCGAAGGCCGGCGTTCGCCTCGGCGCGATCAACCCCAACGTTTTCCAGGACCAGATTTACAAGAATGGGTCGCTGGGCAATCCCGACGCGGAAATTCGCCAAGCCGCGCTGAACCATATTCTGGAGAGCATCGAAATCGGCAAGCAGACGGGCAGCCGGGACGTCTCGCTTTGGTTCGCGGATGGTTCGAGCTATCCGGGGACGGCCTCGATTCGCCACCGTAAGCAGTGGTTCGCCGAGGGGTTGCAGGAGGCTCATGCGCACCTTTCCCCCAAGCAGCGGATGCTGGTGGAATACAAGCCCTTCGAGCCGTATTCCTACCACACGGACCTCGGCGATTGGGGCATGGCCTTGGTGCTCTCGCGCCACGCCGGTCCACAAGCGAAGGTGTTGGTGGATACGGGGCATCATTACCAGGGTCAGAACATCGAGCAAATAGTAGCGTGGCTTCTGAGCGAGGACATGCTGGGCGGCTTCCACTTCAACGATCGCCGTTACGCGGACGACGACTTGACCCTCGGCTCCATCGATCCCTATCAGGTCTTTCGCATTTTCAACGAGTTGATCGGTTTCGAGTGGGAAACCGGCAAGCGCGCCGACATCGCTTACATGATCGACCAGAGCCACAACCTGAAGGACAAGATCGAGGAAATGATCCAAACGGCTGTCACGGCGCAGGAACTTTACGCCAAGGCCGTGCTGGTGGATCACGAGAAGCTGGACCATTACCAGGCGAAGGCTGCCTTGATCGACGCCGAAGAATGCCTGAAGTCGGCTTTTGCCGCCGATGTGCGCCCGGCCATTTGGGAATGGCGCAAGAGCAAGGGCTTGGCGGAGGATCCACTGCAAGCCTTCCGTGCGTCCGGCTACGCCGAACGGGCGGCACGCGCGCGAGGAGCAAAGAACAAGGGGGCGGTGGCAAGCTACGCGTGAAGACTTGGACCACGGATTGGCACGAATCAATGCGGATCGAAGGTACGAGTGTGCAGTACTCGCAAGAAACTCAGGCGGAGGGGAGTACACCTAACCTCTCCGCTTGGCTAGATTCTCCTTCCGACGACGAACTCTCTGGCTGGCGTGTGACCCTATTGCAAATGCGCGAGGTCACGGTACCCCCGCCGCCGGCAGCCTAATGGAGGCATTCCCTCAATGAACAATGCGCGAAATGTAGTGGCGGTGGATCTTGGCGCCGAGAGCGGCCGGCTGGTGCTTTGCCGCTGGAGCGGCAGCGAGGGAACTCTGGAGGAGATTCATCGCTTTCCCAACGGCCCCACGCCCGTAGGCAACCACCTGATTTGGGATGTCGAACGCTTGTGGAGCGAGATCAAAAAGGGCCTTCTGAAGGCGGCCGGCAAAACGGGAGGCCACGTCGATAGTGTGGGGGTGGATGGCTGGGGAGTGGACTACACCCTACTTGATGCTGCCGGTAACCGTCTTGGCAACTCCTATTGCTATCGCGATGCGCGCAACGTGCCGGCCATGGAGAGGACGTTCGCCAAGGTCCCCCAAAAGCGATTGTACGAAGTCACCGGAATTCAGTTCCTTTCTTTTAACACCGTCTTCCAATTGGTGGCGCACGTAGCGGAATTTCCTGAGGAGTGGGAGCTTGCGGCCCGCTGGTTGACCCTTCCAGAGTATTTCCACTACTGCCTCTCGGGTGTGATGGCGGCCGAGTACACGGAAGCTAGCACCACGCAGTTCCTGGAGGTGCGAACTCGCGCATGGTCTCAGGAGCTGACCTCCGCGCTCGGGCTCAGCCTGGAGAAGTTTCCGACCCTCGTGCAAGCCGGGGCGGTGTTAGGAAAATTGCGTGCGGAAGTGGGTCAGGAATTGGGTTTAACCGACACCCAGGTGATTGCCCCAGCGTGTCACGATACGGGTTCAGCGGTGGCCGGCATTCCGTTTCCGCACGAGGGCCTGGCCTTCATCAGCTCGGGAACGTGGTCGCTGGTGGGCACCGTTTTGCTCGAGCCGGTCGTGATCGGTGGTGGGCAGGGGAAGTGTTTCACCAACGAAGGTGGCATTGCGGGCAGCATCAGGTTCCTTCAAAACGTCATCGGCTTGTGGCTTCTCCAGGAATGCCTGCGGGAGTGGAACAGCCAGGGTTTGCACTTAACCGCCGCGGATCTGGCGGCCCAGTGTTTGCAGACTCCCCCCGAGGGACCCTATTTTGACGCCGATGAGGCGACGTACCTTGCTCCCGGCCACATGGTGGAACGCATCAATGCGGGCTTGCGCGCCGCGGGCTTCCCGGAGGAAACTCGGCCGCCGGAATTGGCCGCGATCGTCTTCCGTAGTCTGGCGCGCCGCTATGCGGACGTGGCAAGAGAACTAGTAAAACTCACCGGCAAATCCATCAACCGCATCTGCATCGTGGGTGGCGGCGTGAAGAATGAGGCGCTGAATCGATTGACGGAAAAGGTAACGGGGATCGAGGTCGTCCGCGGACCAAGCGAGTGCGCTGCGGCAGGAAATGTTGCAGTGCAGATCGCCGGTCTGGAAAAGTCCGTGACGCTCGATCAAGTCCAGGCGATCAGCGCCAAGTTGAAGTTTGCCACGCCGCAGTGAGCGCGATGCGCCTCCGCCTTGTCCCCGAAGGGAAAAAATATCATTAGCCGTGGGTGGAACCCATGGGTCGGCCCTCTTCCGGCGAAAGTGCAGATCGACCCCGAAGAGGTCGAATCCGTTCTGCTAACTCGGCGTCAAACGACATTCCATCCCTTCGGGGTTGGTTACTCTTACGGGGCATCGTACCGTGGGTCTCACCCGCGGCTATTAACATTGGACCTCTTCGAGGTCCGATTGACGGCCGCGACATCTAATGTAGACTGCGCTGATAAGGAGAAGGCATGGTACTCGAGGTAGGAATTCTAAATGTGGTGCCCGGTGAGGAAACGACCTTTGAAGAAGCGCTCAAGATTGCGAGGCCGCTGATTGCCGCCACGCCGGGCTTCGAGTCGATTAGGGTCCACCGATGCATCGAGACGCCGAATCGCTATCTGCTCCTCGTCACCTGGAGGAGCATTGAGGATCACACCATTGGGTTCCGGCAATCGGATCGATTTCCTGAGTGGCGCAGGCTCCTGCACCATTTTTATGATCCGCCCCCCGTTATTGAGCACTTTGGGGAGTCGGTCTTGGAGGATCCAAGGGGATGAAGTGTGTAGTTTTTTAGGTCCGCGGTGTTCCCTGCCCGACGTCAAGCCAGTTGCAGTCACACCCGCGAAGGTGGGAATGACCGGTGATTCGAAAGGAATCCATTTCCAGATGCCTCTCCCTCAAAAGCCTTGTCTGCTTGACCTGAAAGCCGATTTCCGATAGCGTTGCACGTTTGTGAGATCATGGCGAAACCGCGAGTAGCTCTCTTTATCACCTGCCTCGCTGACCAGTTCTTTCCCCAAGTCGGCGAATGCGTGGTGAAAATCCTCCGGCGGTTGGACGTGGAAGTGACGTTCAACCCCAAGCAGACGTGTTGCGGCCAGCCGGCATTCAACACCGGCTATCGGGACGAGGCGCGAAGCGTAGCCCGGAAAGTTCTCGACCTCTACGATAACGCCGATTATGTCGTGGCGCCCTCGGGCTCCTGCACTTCCATGGTGCGCGTTTTCTATCCTGAACTCTTCCAAGATGATCCGGCACTTCTGCGCAAATCCCAGGACCTGCAAAAGCGCTTTTTTGAATTCTCGGAATTCCTGGTGAAAGTGTTGAAGGTGGAGGATTTGGGCGCGCGCTTTCCCTACCGGGTGACGTATCATGATTCCTGCCACCTGCTGCGCGAACTCGGTGTGGGCGAGGCGCCGCGGCAATTGCTGCGCAAAGTGCGGGGCATCGATTTGGTCGAGATGAGCGACTATAAGCTTTGCTGCGGCTTTGGAGGTACATTTTCGGTGAAGTTTCCCGAGGTCTCCGTGCCCATGGGGAAGGACAAAATTCGCGCCGCTACCGAGACCGGCGCCGAATACCTGGTGGCCGCGGACGGCGGCTGCCTGATGCACCTGTCCGGTCTGATCCACCGCCAGGGATTGCCGCTGAAGACGATGCATCTGGCCGAGATTCTGGCGACGCAAGAAAAGTGAGCGAACTGTCCGTGGTCCGTTGTCAGTGGTCAGTGGCTAAGGCCCTCGATTTCCGTGTTTGTCTTACAACGGACAACTGACCACGGACAACTCACGGTTTTTCAGTGACCCGATGACTCAATGACGCGATGACTCAATCCCTTGGCGTTCACAGTAACGAGATTCACATTAGTGGGGCGGAAACCATTGCCAACCCGCGCCTGGCGGAGGCTTACCGCTCCTCCACGCTTCGCCTGTTCAATCACCGTTTGCAGGCCATCGCCGAGGTTCCCGGCTTCGAACGCCTTCGCGATGCGGGACGCGAAGTAAAACGCCACACCATCGAGAACCTCGATTACTACCTCGCTCAGTTCTCAGACAACGTGGAACGCAACGGCGGCAAGGTGCACTGGGCCTCCACGGATGCCGAAGTGTGCAGGATTGTGGTGGACATCGTCCAGCGCTCGGCGGCGCGGGACGTGGTGAAAGCCAAAACCATGGTGGGCGAGGAAGTGGAGCTGAACCACGCGCTGGAAGCAGCGGGAATTCGTCCCATTGAGACCGATTTGGGCGAGTTCATCATTCAGTTGTCGGGCGAACGGCCCGCGCACATCGTGGCCCCCGCTATTCACCTGACCCGCCAAGATGTTTCCGAGTTGTTTGTCAAACACATTCAAGCGGAGCGCACGGTGGTGCCCGAGGAACTCACCGCCATCGCTCGCCGCGCGTTGAGGGAGATGTTCCAAAAGGCCGGCGTGGGAGTGAGCGGCGCCAATTTCGCCGTGGCTGAAACCGGGACCGTCGTCACGATTGAGAACGAAGGGAACATCCGCATGTGTTCCACCGTTCCTCGGGTGCACATCGCGTTAGTCGGGATCGAAAAGCTTGTTCCCCGGATCGCCGACCTGGGAATTTTTCTCAGACTGCTCGGCCGCTCCGGGACAGGTCAAAAGCTCACCACGTACACTTCGCTTCTGACCGGGCCGTGCCGCGAGGGTGAAGACGGTCCTCAGGAAATGCACGTGGTGATGGTGGACAATGGCCGCACCAAGTCGCTGGCCGATCCCAAGATGCGCGAGATGCTGTATTGCATTCGCTGCGGGGCGTGCCTGAACACCTGCCCGGTTTATCGTAAGATTGGCGGACACGCTTACGGGTGGGTTTATAGCGGCCCCATCGGCGCGCTGGTCACGCCGGAACTCGCCGGCATTGGGCAGGCGCGAGAATTGCCCTTCGCGTCCTCCCTTTGCGGCGCCTGCCGGGAAGTTTGCCCCGTAAAGATCAATATTCCCGACCTGCTGCTGCACTTGCGCAGCGAAGCCCAGGAACGTGCGCCCAAGCATTCAGATTCGCTGCTTTCAGAGCGGCTCATGTTCCGGTTGTGGGCTTGGGGAATGCGTCACCCGTCCTTGTATGCGCTGTGTAGCCGGCTTGCTCGCTGGGGCCAAGTCCTGCTGGCACGCGGAGGTTGGATTCGCAAGATTCCCGCCTACCCCGCTTCCCAGTGGACCAAGGAGCGTGACTTCCCCGCCCTGGCAGCGCGGAGTTTTCATAGTCGGTGGAAAAAACTCTAGGTGTCAGGTGTCGGGTGTCGGGAAAAGATGAAACTGGAAACTCGAAATTGGAAACTGGAAACTGGAAATGCAACTAGGGGTAGCGCGGACCTGTTTTTGTAGGTCCGCGGCTTTTTCTTGCCTATAGACGACAACCCGCAGACCCTCAAACCAGGTCCGCGCTACATGCCGCTAAAAGTCCAAATCGAATTGCGGAAAATCACTATGTGCAAATCATTTTCAATCCCCAAGATCATCCTATTTGCAGCGTTTCTATCATTGTCGGCCACGTTGGCGATACCCTCAGTTCGCGCCGCGGAGGGACCGCTGCCTCCCGTCAGCCTGCGATGTGAGTATCTGAAAAATCCAGCCGGAATCGACGTACGGCAGCCGCGATTCTCCTGGGTGCTGGGACACACGCAGCGGGCGCAAATGCAGACCGCCTACCAAGTGCTGGTTGCTTCCAGTCTGGAACTGCTAAGCCAAGATAAGGGCGACAGGTGGGACAGCGGCAAAACCGCATCCGACGATTCGACGCAAGTGGTTTACAGCGGCAAGCCCTTGGAGAGCGATCACTCCTACCGGTGGAAAGTCCGCTACTGGGATAAGGACGGGAACGCCAGCGACTATAGCCAATCGGCACGTTTTGACGTGGCGCTGCTTTCCCCTAGTGAGTGGAAGGGGAAGTGGATTGGCGGCGCCAATATGCTCCGCAAAGAGGTCACTCTCAGCGGCAAGGTGGTTCGCGCGCGCGCCTACGTGACGGCGCTCGGATATTACGAATTTAGAATCAATGGCGAGAAAATCGGCTGCAATGAGCTCGACCCGGCATGGACCACCTATCCGGTGCGTGTGCTCTATTCCACGTATGACATCACCGCGCATCTGCGCGCCGGGAAGAACGCCTTCGGAGCCATGATCGGCGGGGGATGGGCTCTGCTCGGCGGGGGCGACGTGCCCGCTCCTTACAAACAGCCGGCCTTGTTGGTTCAGGTCAACATCGACTTTGCCGATGGGAAAGCTGTACAGGTCGCGAGCGACAACTCCTGGAAGGTCACGGAAGGCCCCATCGTGAGCGACAGCGTTTGGAATGGGGAAGTCTACGACGCCCGGCGCGAGCAGCCGGGTTGGGACTCGCCGGGGTTTGATGATTCCGCCTGGACCGCTGCCGAAATCCTGGAAGGGTCCAAGGGGATTCTCTCCGCGCAGATGATGCCGCCCATCCGGGATGTAGATTCCATGGTCCCCGTCGCTTTGAGCAATCCGCGGCCCGGCGTTTACGTTTACGACATGGGGCAGAACTTCAGCGGTTGGGTGGACCTGCACGTTAGCGGACCACGTGGGGCGCAAGTACAGTTGCGCTTTTCCGAATTGCTGTATGACACGGGCATGATTAACCGCGAGAACATCCGCGGCGCCAAATCGCGCGACATCTACATTCTGCGCGGCGACGGCGAAGAAAGCTACCACCCCCACTTTACTTATCACGGCTTCCGCTACGTGGAGGTCACCGGATTCTCCGGCACGCCGAGTCTCGATTCGCTGCGCGGGCACGTGGTTCATTCCGCGGTGGAAACCACGGGCAGTTTTGTGACTTCCAAGCCCCTGCTCAACCAGATTCACAAGATCATCCGCTGGTCGGACCTGACCAACCTGGCG
>JBKQVI010000061.1:0-22211 GCA_052139985.1 Terriglobia bacterium | reverse complement strand
ATAAGTCGCCCTCGCAGTTCCAGGTCGGGGTTGCGGAGTGATTTCATATGACACTCATAATAGTGTCAGAAACGAGCAAAGTCAAGCCCCCGAAAAGATTTGCAAAAATGCCGCCAAACTGAACTGGGAGTGGATACCCCTGTAAACAAACGAACTGAAGCCGACCTAGTCCCTACCTTACGGAATCACTGGGACCCCATCAGGGTCACGTCAACGATATGGAGTGCGGGAGCTTGCTCCCGCTTTCCGGGCTGGCAGCTTGCTGCCCGCCCCGAGCGCGCCAGCGAGCAGGCGCACCGAAAGCGGCAGCGAGCTGCCGCACTCCAAATTCGCCCCGAGCGCCACTATCCCGTGATCTTACAGTTGCAGGACTCTGACGTCCCCCTGCGGACCCCATCACGGCGCACTGCGGTGGCCGGAGACACCTGTCGGGCACGGAGATTAGCCCTCCGAAGTTAAGGGCGGAGTCAGCCCGCGAGCCGGAGCACCCTCCTCGACAAGGTACAATCGACGGTCAGCGGAACGGACCCCGCACGTTCTTGGCAATGTTCGCGGCGTTGCCCGGCACCGGCACTTCCACCTTCATGGCCACCGGCCCCATGGCGTATTCGGTGGGGCCGAGGCGCTCATTCGAATCCATCATCTCGTCCCACGTCACCCCTTTGCCTGTGTAGGCTGAGGTCCTTCCCATGATGGCGGCCAGCGTTGCGTGGGCGAAGTGCTCAGCTTCGTTAAAGGGCTGGTTGTTGCGGATGGCCGTGACGAAATCGACATGCTCCAGTTCGTACGGGCTGAGCCTCGTCCTGCCGGGCTCCTGTCCGGGTTCTTGATACTTCCATACCTCCCTGCCCTTAAGGTCATAGATCGTGTTCTTGCAATTCGTGTAGCCCTTGGTCCCCACGACGTAATCCGAGATGTCTTCGTCGCAACCGTCCATCTGCCGGCACATGCCTGCCAGGATTCCCGCATTCGGATACGTATACTCCAAGTTGAAGAAGTCGTATTGGTCGCCCGTCACGCGTTGGACGCGCCCCCCGGAACCGATGACCTTGACGGGGTTCATTCCCGTGAACCAGAGGACGGTATCGAGGCTATGGACGTACTGATCGACGATGTGGTCGCCGGAAAGCCAACGCCAGTTCGTCCAGTCGCGAATCATGGCTTCCATATCCGACCAGTTCTTCTTCCTTGGCACGTACCACTGTTGCCCGCCGTTGTAACGGGCGCAAGCCCCGAGGATCTGGCCGATGGCCCCCTGGGAGACACGTTCATAGGTTTCATTATAGGTGCGGTCGTGCCGGCGCTGCGTTCCCGTAAGCACGCACAGATTATAGGCAGCGGCTTTCTGTCCGGCCGCCAGCACGGTGCGCACTCCGGGGGCATCGACGGCGGCGGCCTTCTCAAGAAAACAATGCTTCTTGGCGTCCACTGCGGCGTCAAAGTACTGGGGACGGAAATGCGGAGGGGTGGTCAACAACACCACGTCCACGTCGGTTTCCAGGACCTTCTTGTACGCATCAAAGCCGAGAAAGCAACGGTCGTCACTAATTTGTTGCTTTGACTTCTTAGCCAGGGTATCGCGGCACAGCTTCAAACGCTCAGGCAAGACGTCCGCGAGGGCCGTGATTTCGAGATGGGGTCCCGCCTTGAGAAACTGCTGGGCGGCGCCGGTGCCTCGCTCGCCGCAACCGATCAGACCCGCCTTTAAGACCGGGCCATCCGGAGCCCGGTTCATGTAAACCTTTCTGCAACTGGCCAGCGCCGCTCCGGCGCCGACGCCCACTACTGTGCCAATAAATGTTCTGCGGTTAAAACGCCGGTTATGCTTTTCGTCCTTTTCCTCTGTCATGCCGGATCTCCCTTAAAAGAAGAATGAATTTTGAATCATGAGATCATCTGATTCTGGCCGTCCTGCTCCTTCGCGAACCACGTGGAAACCCCACGTCCTTGCAATCGCAATACCGTTAGATGCTCTTGGGCGATTGTAAGTCGGTAAGCAGGCAATCATCATCGCACATGTGGTTACCCTCTTAGGTCGGCAGCATCGGGACGGTAGATACCGCCATCATGCGAATTCTTACTTCCGAGCCCGAAATCACCGAAGACTTCAGCCACTCGGCTCGTCCATCTGGCGAAAGCGAAATAAGGATACCCGCTTCAAGCAAGTAGCGCGGACCTGTTCTTTTGATTCCGCGGTTCGTCCCTGTTGCCCTGTACCAGAGCCGCGGACCTTGGAGTGCAGGTCCGCGCTACGATCCTCCCCTGCGAGCGACTCCCGCGCTACTCGCTCGCTCAATGTGGCAACAACCAAGACAAACATACACAGGGGAATTAATGCTAAACAACGAAAAGCCGCAGACGAAGCCAGACGGCGGCTACGTCTGCGCTACGCCGCTTCGACGGCCGGTCAAAGGTAATTGGCCAACCACCCAAACAGGTAAAGCGCGCCGCCGCCGTAAAGCAGCAGGGGTTCCAGGTACACGCGCAGGGTTGCGAGAATGGGATAGTCGATCGTAGGCCAAGGGCCGTAGCCGCCCCAGTAAACTTTCATCAGCAGCCCCAGGACAATCAGGGAAAGCGCCCGGCTGCGGATCACCTTGGCGCGGTCGGGTCCGATCCAGTGGGTTCGGGCTTCGTAAACCGTGGCGGCGCGCACCACAAATGAGGCATCGCATTTGCGGCAGGCGGTGGCATTGTCGTTATTGGCGTAACCGCAGTAGGGGCAAAGTTTCATGGGTGCGGACCCGCCACAGTAGGGATAGACTCCGCGCGTTGTCTGCTTCCCACGCGCGATTCTTCGCGTGCGGGGGCTTACTCCCGCACGGTGGCATCCAGGAATGCCCGCAATTTCCGGCTGCGCGAGGGGTGGCGCAGCTTGCGCAACGCTTTCGCTTCAATCTGGCGAATGCGTTCGCGGGTGACGGCAAAGCTTTGTCCAACTTCTTCCAGGGTGTGCTCGCTGCCGTCGTCGAGGCCAAACCGCATCTTGATGACTTTCTCCTCGCGCGGCGTCAGGGTTTTCAGCACCGACTCCGTTTGCTCTTTCAAATTGATATTGATCACCGCTTCCGCGGGCGAAATGACGCCGCGGTCTTCAATGAAATCGCCCAGATGCGAGTCTTCCTCTTCCCCGATCGGCGTCTCGAGGGAAATCGGTTCCTGGGCAATCTTCAGGACCTTGCGCACCTTCACCACGGGGATTTCCATGCGCTTGGCGATTTCTTCCGAAGTGGGCTCGCGTCCGTATTCCTGCACCAACTGGCGCGACGTGCGGATAAGCTTGTTGATGGTCTCAATCATGTGCACGGGAATGCGGATGGTGCGCGCCTGGTCGGCAATGGCGCGGGTAATGGCCTGCCGGATCCACCAGGTGGCGTAGGTGGAAAACTTGTAGCCTCGGCGATATTCAAACTTGTCCACGGCTTTCATCTAGCCGTTGTTGCCTTCCTGAATCAGGTCGAGGAACTGGAGGCCGCGATTGGTGTATTTCTTGGCGATGGAAACCACCAGCCGGAGGTTAGCTTCAATCAGTTCGCGCTTGGCGATTTCCGCCTGTTCCTCCCCCAACAGGATGTTCTGGTAGCTGCGGCGCAGCTCCATGGTGGTGGCCTGAATGCGGCCCTCGAAGTCGCCCAGGTTCGTGCGCGCCTGCCGCAGTTCTTTGCGCAGATCGCGGTTGCCGTTGGTGCGCGGGCCTTCCGCGCGCTTTTCCAGGCGATTGGCCTCGCGCTCGAGGGGACGCATTTCATCCACGGCCTGGCGAAGTGCGCCGATCAGCGCCTTGCGTTGTGTGTGGGTGAACTGGATCGACCGCAGCAACTGCGAAATCAGGATGCGATGCTCGGCCGCCGCCCAACTGTAACGGCGGAACTCTCGCGGCTTTTTGCTTCGCGGAATGGCGTCACGCTTGATTCGTAACTGCCCGAGCTTCTTGTAGAGGCGCTCCATCTCCTCGATGGTTTCCACCACTTCTTTCATGCGCGCCGCGACGCGCTCCTCGGTCAGCTCATCGTCGTCAAAAACCACCACTTCCTTGATGGATTTCTCTCCGGCCTTGAGTTGCCGGCCGGCAGCAAACAGGGCCTGAATCACCACGGGAGAACGGGAAAGCGCCTTGAAAACCTTCATTTGCCCGCGCTCGATGCGCTTGGCGATCTCCACTTCGCCTTCGCGGGTCAGCAGCGGCACCGTGCCCATTTCCCGCAAATACATCCGTACGGGATCGTTGGTCTTGTCCAGCGCTCCGGGGGAAAGATCCAGCTCAACGTCCTCGCCCGCTTCGTCAGACTTGATGTCATCCGTCTTGTCGAGCGCGATGCCTTCGGAAGCCTTCCCGCGCGGGGCATCAACCACCTCGATTCCTTCGTTATCGAACATGGAAAGGAGATCGCTGAGGTCCTCGGCGGAATGCACGTCGGAAGGAAGGAGGTCATTAACTTCATCGTAAAGCAGATAACCTTTTTCTTTTCCCAGGCTGATCAGTTTATTCACTTGGTCGAACTTTTCGTCAAAAGCCAAAGCAATGGCCTCCCCACGTGCAGCAAGCTAGTAATGCATGAAATGGAAATGGGCGACACGCCGCACCCAGCCTCGGCAGTGCCACATCTGGCAACCGGAAGCAAAACTTGACATTAGCCGTCAATTCCCTACGGCTCCATAAAATTAGATGTAATATACCTTATTTCGTTTGTCCTTGCCCGGATTTTTTTATGGCCGGGCGAGTTTCCGCAATTCCTGGTCAAGCTGCGGCGACGCCCGCTGTAATTCTCTAAGCCGGTCGGAATCTTGCGCTTGGACGGCAGCTTCGATGTCCCTTCGTAGCTTGTCGCGCTCGCGTTGAAGGCGTTCGATCTTGAGCCTTCGCAAGTGACCTTGGGCCTGCTCTAAGCTGGGGGCAGCCCCCGGCCAGAAAAGCGCGTCGAGCGCCAAACGCTTCTCCTGAGGGCTTAGGACCCCCTCCGACTCCGCGAGATTGAATTTCTCATTCCGCTGCCGAGCTTCCCACAACTGCTTGAAGACCTTATCTCCTAGCAGCCCCTCTATCGCTCCACTTTCAACGATTTCGGGCAAAAGGACCTCCGCCAGATCGTCACTTTCCAGGCAGGCACGCAGCAAAAGCTTCACGCCGTGATTGGCGTCGGCAACCCCCTGCTCCACAACTCGGACTTCTGCGCGCTTTTCTCCGGCGGCTCGCCGCAATTCGTCTCGCAGCAACCGCTCATCCACCCGCAAGCGCTCTGCCAAACGCCCCGCCAACTCGGCGCGCAGCATCGGGTTCGGCACTTTGATGAGGTAGGGCAGAATGGCGTTGGCCGCGGCCACCTTGCCTTCCGGAGTGCGCATATCGTGGGTCTTGACGGCCCGATCCGTCAGGTAGTCGAGATAGGAAGGCGCCTTTGCGAGCAGTTCGCCATACGCCTTCGCCCCTTGCTTGCGAACGTATTCGTCCGGATCCAGTCCGCCGGGCAGCGCCAGCACTTTGGCTTCAAAACCCGCTTCCAACAACAACACTAGCGAGCGCTCGGTGGCTGCCATCCCCGCGGAGTCAGGGTCGTAATTCACTACTACGCGCCGAGTGTAGCGGCCGAGAAGCCGAATCTGCCCTTCCGTCAGGCTGGTACCGCAGGAGGCCACTACATTTTCGATGCCGCTCGAGGCCACCGCGATGCAGTCCATATAGCCTTCCACCAGGATGGCATAATCAAGCTTGCGAACGGCTTGCGCGGCGCGGTCCAAATGATAGAGCAAGCGGCTCTTGGTGTAAATCGCCGTTTCGGGCGAGTTGAGGTACTTGGGCTGTTCGTCGCCCAACGCCCGGCCGGCGAACGCCACCACCTTGCCCGCGTCATTGGCAATGGGATAGATAATGCGCCGCCGGAAGCGGTCGTAGGTACGTTGGCGCTCCACGTCATAGACAATAAGTCCGCTCTTTTCCAGGGTCTCCTTCTCAAAATCCGTGCCGGCGACCTGCCGCAACAATCCCTGCCCGTCACCCGGAGCATAGCCTATGCGAAAACGGCCCACGACTTCGTCCGTCGTGCCCCGGTCGGCAAGGTAGGCGCGCGCCATGCGCCCTTCCGCCGTGGCCCCCAATTGCGCGGCGTAAAACTTGGCGGAGACTTCGTGCAACTTCATCAACCCCGCCCGCAGCTTGGTGTTGGCGTCGTAAGTTTCGCCGCCTGCACGCTCGTCAATGTGGACGCCCACTTTCTCTGCCACACGGCGGAGAGCCTCGGGGAATGGCAGGCTATCCATCATCATCACGAACTTAAAAACGTCACCCCCCACCCCGCAGCCAAAACAGTGGAAGATCTGCTTGACCGGATGCACATTGAAAGAAGGCGTCTTCTCCTGATGGAATGGACACAGCCCCACATAATTCGCGCCCGACTTGCGCAGCTTTACATAGTCGCCGATGATCTTGACGATGTCAGCCGCGGCACGAACTTGATCGACGTCACTCATGGAAAGAAGAAGTCAGGAGACAGGAGTCAGGAGTCAGAAGACAGAAGCTGGGAGGCGGCGCCCGGAATACGGGTTACACAACCAGTTTTACACGCCTGTCTTCTGTCTCCTGGCTCCTGACTACTGCGTTCAAAGCAGCACGATATTCGAAGTGGCCTTCTGGAACTCTTCGTTCGGGAACTGCTGGCGGATCAAATCCAGATAAGCGCGGCCCTTGGGACGGCCGTTCATGTGGACGGCGCAAAGCTGGGTGAGGAATATCAGCGCGTCGCGGACATCGCTGTCCCGCACGGTGGTCATGCCCACACGCTGCGCCTCTTTTTCCCGAAAGTCCGTGATGGCCGCCTTAAGGTGCTCGTACAACCCGCGTTGCAGCGCGTAGTCCAGAGGCTTCTCATAAATAATGCCGCTCGACTGGGTACGGTAAGTCTCCGCCAGCGTCTGGAGCGCCGTCAGGACGTCCGCATCCACCACCTCGCGACGGTCGGCGGCAAACTGGCAGACCGCGTAATCGAGTCGAAACAGTAATGGCCCGTGCGTCTCCGCAAAACTACGATTGAATTTAGCCTCCGCGAACGGCACTTTATCCCAGTCGATCTCCAGCCGCGTCCTGTCATACTCCCGGCTGGCGACAAGGTGTACGCAGTCGCTCGGGCAATCGATGGTCACCTCGCGCTCGGTGCCACAGCAGATCGAGCAGATGCTCTCCGCCCGAGCCGGACACAGCCGCTTCGGTTTACGTTTATTGCAAATCGGACATACCAAGATGTTCTCCTCAAATTGTGAAAACAAGATTATGCCACACTTTCGCGGGGCACTACACCGGGCGGCACTCGATCAACGGAGATCTTCCGGTTGGAATGATGCGCGTGAGCGTGAAACCCGATGCCGCGAGCAGGAAACGGAAGTCGTCCTCAGTGCGTTCGCGGCCGCCGATTACGAGCATCAGCAATTCACTCACGCCAACGGGGCTTGCCACCGAATCAACCACTCCTTCCAGAATGAGGAGAGTTCCGTCCGAGCGGATCGCGCGGCGCGTATTGCGGAGGATGCGGACGGCATCCTCATCCGGCCAATCATGAATGACGCCCTTCAGGATGTAGGCATCGGCGCCTTCGGGAACAGAGTCGAAGAAATCTCCTCCCACGATTTGGCAGCGGTCGGCGATATCGCCCGTGAGAACCTCGGAAGCACGGGAAACCACCTGAGGCAAATCGAACAAAACACCGCGGAGTCCGGGCGTGGCTGAAAGAATATCGCGAAGGAGCGCGCCCTCGCCGCCTCCCACGTCCACTAGCCGCTCGAAACGCGCGAAATTGTATGCAGTGAGTAAGGAGGGAGTGCTCCATGAGACCCCCTGAGTCATGGCGGAATTGAAAACCGCAGCGTCTTCCGGATGATTGCCAAGGTACTCGAAAAAGCACTGCCCGAAGATTCGTTGAAAGGAAGCTTCACCCGTGCGGACCGATTCTTCCAGCTCGCCGAGCGGTCGCCACATAAAGGCCGCAGGCAGAAGCAGGGCGCCATCGCGCTGCGACTGGGGATGATCCGCGCGCAGCACCTCCGTGGGCGGAGTATTGGCGAATCGACCGTCGGGTGTCCGCGCAAACATCTCAAGTGTAGTGAGCGCCCGCAACAGACACTCGAGCGCGCGAGGATGGGTGCCGGTATCAGCAGCAAGTTCCGCGATCGTCTTGGGGCCGGAGGCGAGCAAGTCAGGAACTCGCAACTTCACCACGACGTGGATGGCCTGCGCGGCAATGATGCCGGGCCATAAGTATTCCATTGGGTTCGTGGGCATCGTGGCATTCCCCCCTGTCGGAAGAGAGTAGACCTCGGGGATTCTCCAGTGGATTTATGATTATATCTGCAAGCGAGCAGCTTCGAAACTGCTAGAACATTCGCCGATCGAAAGTGGCCGATCCGCTGAATCCTCTTGACCCCTCGGAGCGGTTAGCGAAAACTGGACGGAAGGACAGTGGCTGGTAAAAACTATTGAGTGGGTACCGCTTGCCACTCGCAAAGGGCTTCATTATGGGGGATTCTTCTCCAAATAGCGCCGACGTACTGATTATCGGAGGTGGGATCATAGGTTGCTCGATTGCATGGCGGCTGGCGCAGGCCGGGATGCGGGTGACCGTACTCGACCGATCCGACCCTGGGAGTGAGGCCAGCTCCGCGGCGGCGGGCATGCTCGCGCCGTTGGGCGAGATGGTTACGCCGCGAACTTTCTCGGACTTGTGCGTCGCCAGCCTCGGCCTTTACCCTCGCTTCGCGCCGGAGATCGAAGAATCCAGTGGCCATAGCACCGGTTATCGCAGCGACGGCTCGTTACTGGTGGCGCTCAACGAAGAATTGGAGGAAGAGCTCGCGGAAGTCCACCGCACGCAGACCGGGCTGGGCTTTACCGTCCACCCGCTAACCGCGAAGGAGGTTCATGGGCGGGAGGTCGGACTTTCCCCGGCAATTCGCAGCGGCCTCTTTATCCCCGGCGATCATTGGATCGACAACGAACGGCTGATGCGCGCGTTGGTGATTGCTTGCCGCCGCGCCGGGGTGCGTCTCGAATCGGGAGTGGCGGTTCAAAAATTCCACACGGAAGGCCGCAACATCGCGGGTGTGGTTGCGGGAAACGGCGCCGGCTTTGCGGCAAAAACCTACATTCTTACGGCGGGATGCTGGTCTGGCGAGGTCGCCGCTGGGCTGGGTGTTCACGTGCCCATCGTTCCCTGCTGCGGACAGATGATGGAGTTCGAGGCTCCGCGCGAGTTACCCTTCGTGGTGAGAACCGGAATCCACTACCTGGTACCACGCCCGGAGCGGCGCGTGCTGCTCGGAACGACCTCAGAATATACCGGCTTCGAAAAGGCGGTGACAGCCAAGGGACTGCTCTCCATTCTCGAAGGCACGCTGCGGCTGGCGCCACAGATTAGCGAGTTCCGTTTCCGGCGCGCGTGGGCCGGCCTTCGGCCCGACACGGCCGACCACTTGCCGATTCTGGGTTATGGAGAATTTGAGAACCTGGTATTCGCCACCGGCCACTTCCGCAATGGCATCCTGCTGGCGCCGGTGACCGCAGAAATCGTTACGGACCTTATCCTGAAAGGGTCAACTTCGCGGCCCATCGAGATTTACCGGCCCACGCGGTTTACAGAATCCGGTGATCGGATGATCGGGTGATCGGGAGAGCAGAGAAGGTCCAATTTGCCTTTAGGTCGCCCGAGCCTTGATCTCCCCATCCAGTTCACCCGATCACAGGGTCATCGGCTTTCCCGGTCAACTGATGCGCCGCTTCGTCTAGGGTCGTACTCGGGCGGGGATCACCCAGGTTTTCGAGCGACCGCGCGAATGCCTTCACGATTTGGGGATCGAACTGTGTACCGCAGCATCGATGCAATTCCGCCACGGCATCGTCCACCGTGCGTCCGTGTTTGTAGGCGCGGCGCGAGACCATGGTGTCGAAGCAGTCCGCCACGGTGATGATGCGAGCGCCCAGGGGGATGCTATCGCCCTTCAGGCAGTCAGGATAGCCCGTTCCATCCACATACTCGTGATGGCTCCGCACCATGCCTCGAATGCGTTCGATGGCCTTTACCTTGAGGGGCTCGAGAATTTTCGCCCCCAACAGCGTGTGGCTCTTCATCAAGTCGAACTCTTCCGGGGTTAACCGCGTAGGTTTGTTGAGAACCGATTCCGGGACGCCGATCTTACCGATGTCGTGAAGAATGGCCGCCAGCCGAACCTCCTCAATCTCCGTATCGGATAGCCCCAACTCCCGGGCGATCTGCACGGCAAGCCGCGACACTGCCCTCGAATGCCCCTGCGTGTAATGGTCCTTGGCATCGATGGCGAGAGCAAGCGCGGTCACGGTATCCAATAACGAGGGGGCGTCCCCTTCGCCATTCTGCATGACGCCCTCAAAGCGTTCCAGATAGTGATTGAACGCCTCCGGCCCCGTGGAGAACATGCGCTTCATGGTGACACCCAAGTAGGCCTCCAACAACTGGCGATTCCAATCAGCTTGCGCCAACTGGACGCCGAGAGACGCCACCCGCACGCGATTGCCCTCCTGATGCTTGGCGAGATACATGCCGGAATCGGCCACATGCAGAATGTCTTCCTGCGTTGGACCATGCACGGGAAAAGTGGCAATACCAAAGCTGGCGGTCACGCCATGGACGGCCAGATAGCCATCCGATTCAATGTTCGCGCGCAGGCGCTCGGCCAAGATTTCCGCCTGGTCGGTGCGCGTCTCCGGCATCAATATGGCAAATTCGTCCCCTCCGTAGCGAGCCACCACATTCGACTGTCGCGCCCGGTCGTTGAGCAAATGGGCCACCGCCGTCAGCACCTTGTCTCCTTCCAAATGCCCGTGGCGGTCGTTGACCTGCTTGAACCCGTCCAAATCCATCATGATGACGGAGAACGTGTGGCCGGCGCGTGTCGAGCGGCGCCACTCACCGTCGAGGGCTTCCATGAAGAACCGATGGGTCTTAAGCCCAGTCAGCCCGTCCGTGATGGCCTGCTCCAATGCCATTTGATAGACGTGAGCGTTGTGAAGGGCAATCGCCAGTTGGTCCGCCAGGGTCCGCAGGGTAAGCACGTCCTGCTGCGAGAAAGCGTACGCCTGTCGGCTCTCCAGGCTCAGAACGCCCATCAACTCCTCGCGGTACTTCAGCGGGAGGCTGAGCGCCGAACGAATGCCGGGATGAAGGGCGATGTAACGGGGCTCTTTCACTACGGAATTCGCCAGGAGCGGCTCACCCGCGTCCGCCGCAGCGCCCGCCAATCCTTCATCCATGCGAATACGGCGGCCCATCAGTTCGGGCCCATATCCTGCTTCCGCCTCTACCACCAACTCTGCGCGCCTGGGGTCCAGCATCTCGATCCGAGCCAGGTCGTAACCGAAAGCGTTGCGGATTTGCCGGCAGATGCTCGGCAGCAATTCCTGCGGGTCCAAAACCGAGCTGGCTTTGCGTCCCAGTTCGTTGAGCAACGCCAAGTGGCTCGAACGCCGCTGTTCCCGCTTGAAAAGGCGGGCGTTCTCCAGCGCCACCGCTGCTTCCTGGGCCAGCACTTGCACGAGCTCGAACTGGGCCTTGGTAACGGCGTATTCGCAATCCATATCGGCCAGCCCGAGCACCCCCATCGATCCATCCGAGAAATGGATGGGCACCCCGCACCACGTTTTGATGCGCGGGTTCATGGGAGCGAGCCCGTGACATCGCGCGGCGCCTTGAACGTCGCTGGCCACCAACAACGGCTGGCGGGTCCGTTGCACAAATTGCGCTAAGGAACTCGCCAATCCCCCTGGCACGGAATCTTGCGGGCCCCCGTCCTCAAAGGGAACCACCACCTCGAGCGGCCCTTCCGGGGTGTCCTGCAAGGCCAAGCCGAAGTTCGTTCCGCCCATCAATCCTTTCATCTCGCGGCGGAAGATTTCAATTTGGGCGTTCATATCAAAAGTGGCGCGGAGAGCCTCACCAACCCGATGAAGGATTCTCATTTCTCCTTCGCGTCGCTCCGCTGCCCGGTTCAGCGACCAGTTCTCGATCGCCACGCTCACCTGATTGCCGATTGCCAGCACCACGCGCAACTCCTGCGGTTCGAAGCTGCGCGGACGGCGAAAACCCAGTATCAGAGCGCCATAGGATTTCTCGCGAACTTGCAAACCGACAACCACCAGCGTGCGCAGTCCTTCGCTCCGCAAAACATCGCGGAACTCGCGGAAGACAGGATCGCGTTGCCACGCCGCACCCACTTCTGCATGACGCAGGTCGGGAAAAACCATGAGAACGCCCCAACGCTCGCCACTGGAAAGGGCAAAGCGGCGTAAGGGATCCAGGCCCAGCCGCTCCGCTACCGGAATGGAAATCCCGCGGATGCTGGAGTGGATAGTCCCCTCGTCGCCCTCTTCACGCACAACAAGATAGCCCTCCTGCGTGTCGAGCATTTCCAAAGCGCCACGCAGCGATTGCTCCACCATCTGTTGAGGATCACGACACTCGGAAAGTTCCTTGCTGAAGAAATGGAGGCTGGAAATCCAGAAGACTTCCTTGTTACGGCGCAGCCTGCTGCTCCGCCCCCGCAAGGAGGGCGTGAGGAACCCCGCCAACACCAGCGCCACCGCCAGAGCAGGAAGAAAAAGGGCAAAACCCGGACCGCTAAGAAAGTGCTCCAACACCGTCACCCCAGGCGGGGAGGAGTCGTAACACCCCGCTTGCAGGACTACTGCCTAACCTCTTGTTTCCCATCGGCGGGCGTTAACTCGAGGGACACAGAGGGAATTCTTGAGGCGCCAAATCAGCCAACCGATCTCAGAACCCGATAGACCCGGACGCTCACGCTGGAGTGGACTATACGCTACCCCATTCCCTTCGTCAACGCGCATCCAATTACAAACATTATGGATTGGGTATTATCCTAACATTACGTAAAGTCTAAGCCGTCCCTAAAGTTTTTTCTCGAACCGCCGATAGGAGAGGCAGCGTCAGAATCCTGCCAGCGCCGCGACTGACCCGCCCAAATGCGGCGCTGCGCCCTTGGCGGCAAGTTCGAAGACCCCTTCGCCCCGACAAAACACCCTTGCCGCCAAGGCACCCCCCTAAGGTAATCGCTGTCACATCATGGGCTTCGGATGGAATGCGGGTTTTGCACCGTCGTCGATCCCAGCTCGAATGTTCGCTTTGTGCGAGGGTCACTCCGCCGGGTAAGACTCTTCTCCAAACTTGCGGGAGTGGTAGCCCTTTGACCCCACGGCGCGCGCGAGCGGACTGCGCGGGTCTTCGCCGGCTCTCAGCCGATCGAGAACATACCTAAAGTCGTATTGGGGTTGCCACCCCAGAGCATTTCTGGCTCGTTCGTTAACATATACCCTGTCGATGCCGGGAAACATCTTCCAGCCACGGCGCGCGTACTCCGCTTCGTAGTCCGGAACCCGCCGCTTCAGCACTTGGGGCGCGTTGGCACGCAATTCGACCAGATCGTCCCGCGTAAACGGAGTAGTCGCACTGACAAGGTAACGGCCAAAGCCGATTAAGGGAGCTTTCTCGATAGCGAGCAGATGCGCGCTCACCACATCCTCGAGATCTACGCGCCGGTAGAGAAACTCATTCGCTTTCGCATTGCCATCGTCGTAGGCTTCTCGCGTCTCTTTGCAGTCATCCTCTTCGGGGAAGAAGCGCGACGTTCGCAGAACGAGGCACGCGAGCCGGGAGTTCCGGTGGAATAACTCGCAAAGGTCCTCCGCCGCGGTCTTGGTTACACCATAAATGTTTCGGGGAATGGGCGTGACCTCCTCGGTCACCCAAGCCGCCGGCCCTTGCGGCGGTGGGGTAAGCGCTCTTCCGAAGGCACTGGTCGTGCTGGTGAAGACGAACGACCCGACACCACAGCGAGCAGCCGCTTCCAGCAGACTAAGCGTGCCCGTAATGTTGGTGTCAACGAAGCTCTGACGACTGTGAGTGATAACGTGCGGTTTGTGCAGGGTCGCAGTATGAATCACACCAGCAACACCTTCCATGCATCTCTTAATAAAATTAGGGTCAACTATTGACCCGACCTCATTCGTGAATTCTGACGGAACAATGTCGATGCCGACGACTTCATGGTTCCTGGCCATCAACGTGCGAACCAAGGCTTCACCCAAATGACCGCTACTACCTGTGATTAAGATCTTCATGCGCAGTCGGTTTCTCCCTCAGCATTTTCCACTCTACCCATAATCTGTTACAATGATGTTTCGGGCTTCCCAATAGAATACATGCGTAGCGCCATTCGATTCCTGGCCATTCTGACCATTGCCGCGCTGGTAGCTCCCAGTGTGCGCTGGGCTTCTCTGCGCTCTCCCGTGGAGGCGTGCACGTGCCTCCCGGGAGCCTGCATGTGTGCCAGCCATCACCACGGTCTCGGACGAACTCCAACCTGCGGTATGGGCAAGGGCGGCCCGTGCGGATTGGAATCTCATGACGCGTATGTGAACTCGCTCTTAAGCAACTCCATTTATGTGCTCACCGAATACGTTTGGTCGGCTGCCCTCCCCCAATGGAGCTTTGGCCAAGACACCTCGGATGCAAACCTGCTGCCAGCCCACGTACGCCTTCCTGAACAACCTCCGCGCCCTACTCTCTGAGTCATCCTCGCAACATCAGATGTTCGCGAACTCTGCGCGGTAAGCTGGCGTATGAGAGCGCGAGAGCCCTACAATCTCTCGCCCTTCATCGCCCGCCTGCAGCCAACGATTCTACTCATCTAAAAGGAGGATTCATGCGAAGGTTCGTATTCCTTTTGTGCCTGGCGGTGTTTCTAATGTTTGCTCCCCTGCTCCATGCCACAATTTTTGGAAGAATACAAGGAATCGTGCACGACCCACAGCATCGGCCTGTGTCCGGAGCATCGGTAAAGCTTCGGTCGATGACCTCGGATTGGTCTCAAACCGCGCAATCGAACGACAACGGTGAGTTTTCATTTGCCGCCGTGCCGATTGGCGACTACAAAATCACCGTCACTCAGCCTAATTTCCAGACTTCGGAGCAGACGGTCACCGTCGATGCGGGCTCGTCACCGATTCTTCACTTTCCACTGGCGATTGCGACCTTGAATCAAACCACCGTTGTCGTTGGCCAGGGAGAAGTGGCCAACATGGATTCGGTGACCCCCACCGCCCTGGTCGATCGCCAGGACATCTCCGAAACTCCCGGCGCCGACCGCACCAACAGCATGGCAATGATCACCGACTATACTCCTGCCGCCTACGTGACCCATGACATGTTGCACATGCGAGGCGGCCACCAGGTTGACTGGCTGATCGACGGCGTACCCATACCGAACACCAATATCGCCGCCAACATCGCCCCGGTGATTGACCCCAAGGACATCGATTATCTCGAAGTGGAACGAGGCAGCTACGAGGCTGATCTCGGCGACCGCACCTACGGAATGTTCGACATCGTGCCCCGCAACGGCTTCGAGCGAAACAATGAGGCCGAGATCGTCACCACCTTCGGCAATTGGCATCAAACCAACGATCAACTCAATTTCGGGTCGCATACCGACCGCTTCGCCTATTACGTCAGTGTAAACGGCAATCGCAGCAACTACGGTCTTCAGACGCCGATCGCACAGGTCTTTCACGATGCGGAGAACGGTTATGGGGGATTCGCGTCGTTCATTTTCAATCCTGGTTACAAGAACCAATTACGGCTGGTCACGTCCTTACGGGAGGATTACTACCAGATCCCCTACGACCCGAACCCCAATTCAATCGGAAATCAGCAGTTAGTGGCGGCAGGGGAATCCCCCAGTTACGGCCTGCGTGATGGCGAGCATGAGCGCGACGGCTACCTCATCTTCTCATGGGTCCACACTTTCAATGCCAATACGCTGCTTACGGTTTCTCCCTTTTATCACTACAACAGCGCCGACTACCAAGGCGGCCCGAACGATTATCCCGTCATCTCCGCCATGGATCAGGCTGCCCATTACGGAGGTTTGCAGGTAACTCTTAACGAAAACTTCTGGAGAAACGAAGTTGAGGCCGGGGTGTACGGGTTCGCTCAGCACCAGCACAACCTGTTCGATAATCAATTTACGGACGGCAGCCAAAACTTTCCCGCCTCTTCGATTGGCGTAAATGGAGGACTTGAGAGCACATTCATCAACGACAAGTTCAAAGTGACCTCGTGGCTGACGTTAATCGCCGGCCTCCGCCAGACACACTTTACGGCCGACGTCGTGGAGAACGCCGCGGACCCACGCTTTGGTCTTGCCATCAGAGTTCCGCGCCTGAATTGGGTCTTTCGCGCCTTCTACGGCAAGTATTACCAAGCCCCGCCACTCGTGACGGCTACGGGCCCACTGCTGGGTTTAGCCAACAGCCAGAATTTCACTTTCGCTCCCCTGCACGGCGAGCGCGATGAAGAACACCAATTCGGCGTCACGATTCCGTATCGCGGCTGGGCACTCGACGCCGACACATTTCAAACCCGGGCGAGCGATTGGCTGGATCATAACAATATCGGAGAATCAAATCTCTTCTGGCCCATCACGTGGGACGCCGCCTTGATTCAAGGTTGGGAAGTCACCCTGCGCTCTCCCCGCGTCTGGCGTCGCGGCCAGTTTCACCTTGCCTATTCGAATCAAATCGCGCAGGCAACCTCACCCATCACCGGAGGCTTGATCTGCCCGACGAGCAACGACACGGCATGCCCGCTCGATATCCCGCCGGGGTATTCACCCGTGGACCATGATCAGAGAAACACGTTGAACTTTGGGTTCAATGGAAATCTTCCCCGGCATGCGTACGGTTCGGCGAATGTGTACTACGGCTCGGGGTTCACGAACGGGATTCCGGACGCCCAGTATCCGGGGCCTTATCTGCCTGCGCACATGACGTTCGACCTTTCGCTGGGCAAAACCTTCCGCGAGAAATACACGTTTTCCTTAACCGCGCTGAATGTGACCAATAAGCGCGTGGAGTTGGACAACAGTCTGACGTTCGGAGGCTTTCACTACAACGACCCGCGGCAAATCTACGCCGAATTCAGGTACCGGTTTCACTTCTGACCCCGCCCTAGCGGGTATCACGCTGCGGCGCAATCAGGTGCTGTCCTAATTTGAGCCGTAGCGCCGGCTTCCAGCCGGCACAGGAGCCGCCAGGATGGCGGCGTTACGCTCAAATTAGGACAGTACCCGAAATCACCCTGGGGCATTGGATCGCCCCAAGGCCTGATATCATAGCGGGTTCTTCCGGGGGAGGCCCTTTATGTGTGCAGGGCGAGCGCTGGCCTGGGTCGCGGGCTTGGGCCTGTTCTTCGTTTTGGCTGCTTGCAAGACACAGCCGCCTCTGCCGCAGCAGCGTTTCGATCTACACGGGAAGGTGGTGGCCGTCAACAAGGGTGAAGGCACGGTGACGCTGGCGCACGATGCTATTCCCGGATACATGGCCGCCATGACCATGGATTATCCCCTCAAGGATAAGTGGGCCTTCGACGTTCTCAAACCGGGCCAAACCATTACTGCGACTTTGGTGGTCGCTAGCGACAGAGCCTGGCTGGAAGGGATCGTCGTGAGCGAAGAGGCCAAGCCGGAAGCCAACTCGCTTGCCTCCCCGGAATCGGCGCGCACACCTCTGGGGCAGGAAGTGCCCGACTTCCCGCTCATTAATCAGGATGGAAAGCGGATTCACCTTCATCAGTACCGCGGCAAGACCTTGCTGCTGACCTTTATCTATACGCGCTGTCCGCTTCCCAACTATTGCCCCTTGATGAGCAAAAACTTCGCCCGGATCTTGCAACAAATTCGCAGCGACCCGGCTCTCTCTTCTACCACCCGCTTGCTCAGTATTAGCATTGATCCTGGCTACGACAACCCCGCCGTCCTGCGCGCTTATGCCCTGGACGTCGCGGGAGACCCGAAACCTTTCGATCATTGGGAATTTGCCTCGGGCACGCCAGAGCAGGTTCGCAAGGTCGCCGAGTTCTTCGGGCTGAAATACTGGACCGAGGGTGGCCAAATCGTACACGCGCTGGTGACGGCGATTGTGGGGCCGGACGAGAAAGTCATCCAATACTACCGCGGGAACGATTGGCAGCCGACGCAGGTCGTCAGCGACCTCCGAGCGGCCGTCACCAACAACCATGACTAACAATGTATGAATACAGGCGGCCTTTGTTATAATGGCGGTCGCACCGTTCAAAATTCAGCGATTCTCATGCCCAGCACAGTACCTCACATCACGGTCCGCGACGCTTTTGGCAACCAGCGCGACGTAGAGATTTCGCGCACGCCCTTTACGCTGGGGAGACAGGGCGACAACGACCTGGTTCTTCTCGACACTCGCGTTTCCCGCCGTCATGCCCGCATCACCAGCGACAGCGAAGGCTATTCGCTGGAGGATGTCGGCAGCCGCCACGGGACGTTTGTGAACGGCGAGCGAGTCACTGAACCCCGTCGGTTGAAGTCCGGCGACCAGATCGGCTTGGGGGTAACGGATTCCTACGCGCTGGCTTTTGGACTTGAAGAGGCCGTGCTGCCGGGCCTTCTGGAGAAATTTGAGAAGGCCACAGAGCAGAGTTCCGCCCCGCAATTGCACCACTTGGGCCTGCTTCTTCAGATGGCACAGATGATGTTGCGGGCGCCAGCCCTGGAGGAAGTTCTAGTCACCCTGCTCGACTCCGCCGTGCAACTGACCAACGCCGAGCGGGGACTGCTGTTCCTGAAGGAGGGAGATGGTGCGCTGGAGCTTCGTCTGGCGCGCGGCAAAGGCGGAATCTATCTGAGCGCAGACGTGAGCGATTACTCGCGCACCGTCGTCGATCGCGTGGCGGCCTCCGGCCAGGAGGAAGTGATTTTGGAAGAAATGGCCTCCGGCCGCACGGCAATGGAAACCGGCATCATCCGGACCGGCATGCGCGCCATTGTGGCCGTCCCCCTGCAAAAACTTCAAATGACCGATGCCTCGGGAGAGACCTTTGTGGGACGAGCCCCGGAGATGCTCGGCTTGCTCTATCTGGACACCCGCGCCCAGGCTGCGGCCGTCAGCGGCCTCGATCGACAAGTGCTGCAAACGCTGGCGGTGGAAGGCGCAACCGTAATCGAGAACGCCCGGCTGTTCCGGGTGGCGCGCGACCAGGAGCGCATCCAGCACGAAATGTTTCTGGCGCGCAATATCCAGCAGGGACTGCTGCCGCGGGAGCTTCCCCAGAGTGACTACTTCCAGGTCGCGAGCGTTACCACACCCACGGAAGCTGTCGGTGGCGATTACTATGACGTCGTGGAACTTCCCGACGCTCGTTACGGATTCGCGCTGGCCGACGTTTCCGGCAAAGGCCTGCCCGCGGCACTGATGGCGGCAAGCTTGCAAGGGGCCTTCGGCGCGGTCGCCGCGGGAGGGCCTGACCTCAACGAGCTTTTTCGTCGCGTCAACGATTACCTCTGCGACCACACACCGCAGGAGATGTTTGCCACCTTACTTTACGGCGTGCTCGACCGGCAGGGTGGGTTTGAGTTTGTCAACGCCGGGCACAATCACCCCCTTATCGTGCGCGCCCAAGGCGGTGTCGATCACCTCATGTCGTCGAACTTCCCCGTCGGGCTCTTTCCGCATGTGGAGTTCTCGGTCGATCGCGCCCAACTCTACCCCGGTGACTTGATAGTCACAACCTCCGACGGAGTCACCGAAGCACGCGACGCCCTGGGAGGACTGTTCGGCGACGCCCGCCTGTTTTCTCTTCTCGAAACTTGCTCCGGCCAGACAGTGGAAGAGGTCATACGGAAAATCCTGGCCAGCATTCGCGAATATGTCGGCGACGCCCCCCAATCGGATGACATCACCGTAACCCTTGTCCGATACGCCCCCTCTGGAAATGGCGCATAGCGCGCGTCAGTTACTCCGGAAGGACTCTTACCTTCCCGCACTTAATCCCCTTCCTCAGCCAAGGAGGGGCACTGTCGGCGGTGCCGCAAGGCCCATCCCGCCCGTTTGGGTCAACAGTGTCCCCGTACCAAATGCAACCACACTTTCATATAGTCTCACTAAACTCAATCACAGTTTCCTTTACAGCGCCGCGAACCAGAGTCCACACGCCCACCGTTCCCGCGGCGGCGGCGAATCTCGGCTTATCGTGCGCACGAATTTGACCATCAAGTCCGGTGGCTGATCCTCCCCGAACGGAGCGTTGGTGAAATCCCTAGTAATTTCGGGAACAGGAAGCGTGGCGACGCTGCGGCGGCTGAGAAGCGCGTCTCGCAGCAGTGATGCACACTCTAAACTTCCTCGTCGTTCTTGGGGAGTGCTGGGGAGGGTGAGAATCTCTAACTCGAGAGCATTCTCTATCTCGTCTTGCCGGCTTTGGCTGCGCAGGCTGAGCATAAACTACCCGCTACGAAGATGGGCTGTCCGCACATCTCGCAGTACCACGTCTGCGCCGACGGAGTCGGTGATAGCTTAGAGATGCCAGATTTCGCGGCTGGAGAATCCGCGGGTACGATGCGCCTGCTCCCACAGTTCGCGCACCCTTCATAACGAGAAGACACTCTCCAAAGAGAGTAGATAAGTCCCGGAAGAATAAGACACAGCCACAAGCCAACTTCCATTTGGGTTGTGCCGGGCTTGACGTGTTTCGGCTGCCCTACGAAGTCACAATCCTGGCAGAAGACCATACCGGTTTCCCTCCTGGCGATACGAATGGAACAGAGCTGCCATTGCGGCAACGTAGCATCGGCGCATAAACCACACACCCTCACGACTAACGCCGGGTCGCATTCAAGAAGCATACTCCCCCGCAACCGGCACGTTGTCAAGTGACAGAATATCCGAGTGCCGGCGAGAACGCTGGCATGCCTTTCGGCCCGAGCAGTTGCCAACGCCCACCGCTCCCGCGCCTCGTGCCAAAGCCCTCGCTATTTTCTACGGCAACTTGTCGCAGGTCACCATTCGAGAGAAGAGTGACCATTCTGCTTAGCCTTACGTTGGATTGTCGCTTCTTTATCGGGACCACTGTAGGTCGCGAGTTTGCTTTCGGCAACCGTACGATCGCCCCAGGGGCTTGCGTAAACGCTTGGTTGTCACACCCGAGCACGGTGTAGGGTCAAGCGGCAATTTGGGGGGACGTTAAGGGCAGGTATGTGAGCTGGGTTGCCCGCCTGCGGCGCTCGGCCATTTCACCTGGCCCTTTCACACTCCTCAGCCTTTCGGCGACGGTATTAGGGTCGAGAGGGGAAGTACCGCGAGGATTTGGTAGCGCTACCGGGAATCGAACCCGGGTTTTCAGATTGAGAATCTGACGTCCTAACCCCTAGACGATAGCGCCACAGAGGCGATTCATTCTTCTTAACACCCGCCCCCCAAGATTGTCAAGGAGCGGGAGAGCCGGGTAGTGGTGTCATTTGCTGTGGCACGGCCATCTTGGCCGTGAACGTTCACGGGCGGGACGCCCATGCCACTTTTCAAATGACACCACTATCGAAAACCGGGTGCGAACGTAACGCCACCATCTTGGTGGCCCCGGTGCCGGCTGGAAGCCGGCGTTACGGCTCGGATGAGGACACAGCGAAATCGGGCGGACCGGTTGCCGTAGCGGTCGTCATCGGCGCCAGTCAATACTTGGTGGTTGAAGCAAAATTGAAGTCCCGGATCTTGGCGGCGGGCACGACCATTTCAAATGACTCTTCACCGGCGGTGCGTTGCGGCGCGCTCATCATTTCCACTTGACCCAGCATGTCCACCAAGCTCTGGTTGAAGCGCAGGTTTCTGACTCCCTGCTTCACCTGGCCGTCTTCGATCCAAAACGTCCCGTCGCGCGTCATGCCGGTCAGGATCTTCTTATAAGGATCCACTTCCCGAATGTACCAGAAGCGGGTGACCAGCAGACCGCGTTCCGTGGACTTGATCATATCGTCCACACTGGAACGTTCGCCATCCATGACGATATTCATGGGTGCTTCCGCATACTCGTTGGGCAGCGGGAATCCGTGACCCGTAGGCTGCGTGCCCAATCGATGCGCCGTTTGGCGCGCATAGACCAGATTCTTCACCGCACCTTTCTCGACGATCGGTACACGCTGGCGGGGAATTCCCTCTCCGTCGAAGGGAGCCCCGGTCTGCAAGGGGTGAAAAACATCGTCTCGAAGGTTGATGTTTTCACCGAACATCTTCTGTCCCACACGGCCGGTCAAGCAACTGCGCTGCTCGTGCACGGCCTGCCCGCTGAAGTCAAGGATCATGAAGCCCATAAGGTCGAGCATCG
>JBKQVI010000060.1:0-31150 GCA_052139985.1 Terriglobia bacterium | reverse complement strand
TGTTGTAAAGGATAAATGCGACTTACAACGTACTATGCATGTCTACATACTTAGGGCCAAAATCGCACTTAACCCCACAAGGCAACACAAGTTATCTCAAAAACTTAGAGGTGAACATCGGTTGTAGGTCCGCGGTTCTTCCGGCCATCACAACGAAAAGCCGCGGACCTTGAGAAGCAGGTCCGCGCTACCTTGCTCCTCCCTCCCCCCATAGGCGTTAAAATAAGGCGTTGCACGGCCGACATCGGCCGCATGTAATGCACCCTGGCTCATGTAAGGTTACAGACTTCCTCGATGGGGACTTCGAGGGAGTCAGGGGCTGCACTTCTACTGGTAGGGCGGCCAAGTGGCCTCCACTTGACGTGAAAGTGACGTGCCGGGGGCCGAATCTTGGCTTAGGACCGGAGATGGCCCGCCCCCCCCACCAACTTGTAAGGAGCGAGCCAGGGAGCTAAACCTCGCCTTGGACTTTTGCGCCTTCGTCCTCTGATGTTGCCGAAAGTGCGGGTACTTCGATGGCAGCCTCGACCAATTCTGAAGGTAAAGTCTTCAAAGGTTTAACGCCCAGTTCCTTGAGCATTTCAGCCTGACGGATTAGATTGCCCCTCCCAGTGTGTAACTTTAAGTAGGCGCTCTCGTAGCTGTCTTTTGCTTTCCCCAAGCTTTGGCCTAACGTCTCGAGGTCTGCAACAAATCCGACAAACTTGTCGTAAAGCAGGGCGCCGCGTTTAAAGATCTCCTGGACACTTCGCTTTTGTATCTCCTGCCTCCACAGGTTGGCGACAATGCGAACTACGAACAGCAGGCTACTTGGGCTAACCAGAAGAATATTTTTTTGCCAGGCATCCTGCCAGAGCCGGCTGTCGTTTGCGACGGCGAGTATAAATGCCGGTTCGATGGGGACAAACATCATGACGAAATCGAGAGATTTCAATTCCTCGATTGACTGATAATTGGCGTCCGAGAGCGCGTTTATATGTTTACGAACGGAGGCCACATGTCGCTGGATTGCTGCCGCCCGGGCGGCGTCGTTGTCAGCACTCGTATACTCGTCATAGGCAACTAGCGAGACCTTTGCATCCGAAACGAGGTTTCTATTCTCGGGAAGATGAATGACGGCATCGGGCTGCTCTCTGGAACCATCCTCCTTCGTATATGTTGGCCGCATGAGGAAATCCATATCCTTCCGTAGGCCGAAGTCCTCTAACACTCGCTCTAAAACCATTTCGCCCCAATTGCCCTGAGTCTTGCTTGAGCCTTTAAGGGCCAGAGTAAGGTTATTGGCCTCTTGCGAGAGTTGTTGGTTGAGCCCCATGAGCTGCTTGACCTGCTCGGCCAGGGCGGTGCGGTCTTTTCCTTCCTGAACATAGACCTCTTCAACTTTCGATTGAAACTCGTGGATTTTGATCTTTAGCGGTTCCAGGATTTGACCGATATTGGCCTTGTTCTGGTCGGTAAACCGCTGCGATTTTTCTTCGAGGATTTTATTGGCAAGAGACTCAAAGCTTGCGGAGAACTTCTGCTCCGCTTCGGTGAGAAGGGCCAGCTTTTCGGCACCCTGTGTGCGCTCGGCTTCAAGCGTCGTCGTCAACTCAGCGATCTGGGTCGTGAGGCGCTGTTGCTCTGCCACCAATTTTTCGCACTTCGCCGCAAGCTCGGAGGATTCACTTTCCAAGCGAGCAATCCGTCCGTGCTGGCCCGTTAACGTGGACTCTGCGCTTCCAAGTTGCTGGCGCAAATCAGCAACCTGTTGGTTGAGCTGCTGCTTCTCCGCTGTGGCGGCGCTGAGCGCCTTCTCCATTTCGGGCAAACGCGCGCTTTGCTCAGCCAGAGTCGCCGATCGATTCGTTTCTTCCTGCAGGCGGGAGCGGAGTGTTTCCAACAGGTCAAGATCGGCCTTGTGCTTAGCCTCTAACGCAGCCAAGCGCTCTTCTAGGGATTCGACAGCATGGGTGCGTTCAGCCAACTGGGTCGCGATCCGGGTGTTCTCCTCCTGACGGGCACTCAATTGGGCCGCATATTCGGTCACCTGGCCTTCGAGCGTTGGCACTCTAGTCGCGCGTTCCTGGAGTCGGGTACGCTCGTCGCGCATGACGTCAAGCTGGCTACGCACTTCGGTGGCCTTAGCTTCGGACTCGTTGAGCCTCGCGCGGTGCTGGTTCAGATCTTCGCTGACAGAGGAAATTCGTTCGTTAAGCCGGACAATTTCAGCCTGATTCTCGCTTCGCACCTGGCTACGCGCGACCCCGGCGAGCTTTCGCAGAAGCAGCCACACGGCAGCAGCACCGAGCAGAGCACCAAACAGAACGCTTATGGCCAAGGGAATTAACTGCGGAAGTTGTTGTCCCATCGTTCCTCCTCGCTCCTCGGTGGTTGAGAATAATCGCAAACGTCACATGCGCCACCCGTGGCTCCCCGCGTGACATAGGTCCTGAAAGAACCGTTTTGATCTAAGAATCTTTATGGAACTGCGGGATGGAGGGTTTTACCTCGCTTGCGCGTTGGCATAACTATTCGGTGTACGAGTCCTATTTGTATGCTAGTTAGCGTCAATCAACGGATAAACTCCACGCGAATGAGGCCTGCTTGCTGAATTGGGTCGAAGTCCGTGTGGTCGGCAGTCACCAAAATGGCGGCATTTTCCTCGGCAAACGCAGCAACAAATGAATCGCCCAATCCAAGCCCATCTCTAACCTTCCACCGGGCAACCCGTTTCATGAAGTCCTCGCCATTGTTCC
The DNA here is from genome assembly GCA_052139985.1 of Terriglobia bacterium. GTDB lineage: Bacteria > Acidobacteriota > Terriglobia > UBA7540 > UBA7540 > Bog-366. The sequence goes on along the minus strand of JBKQVI010000060.1, from coordinate 28,412 downwards.
CGAGGACGCCCAATAGCTTCGCAGCTCTTTCCCATGCATCATTGGCTCTCTCCAAACCGTCTGAACGCAGATAACCATAGTAAACCTCACATAAGTTCACGATGTGGATCGCCAAATTGTTTCGCTCGTCCGTCAGCAGGGCAGCTACACGATCGTGGCCCTCTTCTCCCTTGAAATATGCGATTAGGGCGGACGCATCGAAGACATGTGTGATGACGGCAGGCACTATTGTTCTCTCGATGTTTCAGCGCGTTTCTGTTCGAAGTACAAACTCGTGTCAAAGCGAGCGTCCCGGAGAGCGGCGTCAGATTCCTTTATAAGTACGGCCCGATCCGCCACAGCAGATCCTTTCCCGCCTGGGGCTGGATAGATGCGCGTGCCACACCGACAAGAAAGTTGACCAATGGGAGTAATGGAGGGGGTTACGAATTTTCGACACTGGGGACAAAAGACTGCATCAAATAGCCCCAAGACCGCCTCGCCAAAGCGGACAGTCTCTTCACGCGAAGCATGCTTTGCCCACTCGTTAAAGTGTCCTCCCGTCCAATTGCGAATCGGCCAGTTGAGATCTATCGAATCCAATATTAGTTTTGTCTGAGTGTAAAGTGTTTGATAATCGCTGCGCACTTTTTTATAAAATGGCGGCCAAAGTTCACCAATTTCGTACCTTTCGCTCCTCTTGGCGTTGACGCTGAGCGATAAACCATAACGCATTTCCTGGAGAATGTGCTCAAGCAGTCTCCCCGCCATTGAGGCAATTTCTCCTGCGGTACCATCTTCTACAAGCTCCTTCAGACGGTCTCTCTCATCCTTCGGTTCACGCAGGTCTGGTCCCTCTTCAATGGTCCATTTGTGGATGACTTTATTGACGTAATTCGCTGAAACTCTGCACCTGGCCTGTATGTCTTGAAAATGTTCGAACCAGATCCTGTCGTGGGTTGTCAGCAAAACCTGGTAGTCGCTGAATTCCTTCAACAATAACTCGGAAAGTCGCACTGCATGAGCATTGTCGATGCTCGTTAGAATGTCATCTAAGACGAGCAAACTGAACTCTGGTTTTACCTTGCGATGCCATTGACGCAATGCAAGGAAAACGCTGATCCCGAGGGTATCGAGATGCGCGTCGCTATAATACCCACGCGGGTCCTGATCAGTCCGTTCATAAAAAGAACATCGTAAGTAGGCACTTGCTTGGCCTGTCTCTCGAACCTCCAATCGAATTTTCCCGTGGCTTTCATCTGGATGCAGCCATGTATAAAATCGGTCAATCTCTTGTGACAACTCGTCAAATATTTGTTGGACGACCTCCTTTCGAGCCTCAAGCGCACGCTGATAGACTGTGTCCGCTTGCTCCGCCTCCGCGTTCGCCGTCTTACATTGGGCTGTAGCGGATTCGAACTGGCCCCATCCTTCTACAGCGGTTCTGATCCTCTGCCGTGTCGACAACAAAAGCTTAGCCCGATCGAGAGAAGGCAATGCGTCAAGTGCCCTCTGCAAGCCAGCGATAAGGTTCATTATCGCGGTCCTCTCGGGAGAAATCGGTCCAAGCGCATTTGCCAAGTGGTCCAAAACCTCGATGTCGAGCTTGCCAACACCTGTTTGAAGTTCGTGCTCCAGTTTAGTAAGCACGCCTGAGAGTTCATTGATAGGATCTGGAGAAACTGGCGGTTCAATGGGATTTAACGCCCTCATTGCCCTAGCCGCAGACTCCGCTGTAGCACGAACTGAAGCAATAGCGTGGGTACGTCTAGTTAATGCTTGACTACGCAGCGTGATCAATTCACGCATAGAGTCCAACCGGGCCTGTGCCTTATCTATCGTAACGGCGGGGTCGATGTGGCTTTCGCAAAGGGGGCAGGCGGTACGGCTTTCTTCCCTTATCCATTTGATCCCATCTTCCAATACACTTTCGTAGAATACCTTGGCCTCGGCCGCTTCACTTTCGCGCAATTTCTTGCAGGCCTCTATGAGGTTAGTTACGGCTTCAGGCAAGCCAGCATCAAATAGTTCGCGAAGCGCGCTAATCGCATTCAGCAGTTTCCCTGCGACCGCCGTGTCACCAAACCTGTCTAGTTCTTGATCCAGCGAGTTCACGGAGTTAGGAATCTCTTCCCATGAGGCGATTGTCGGATGGCCCACCTCGGCCAGAGTTCTCGATATTGCCGATACCACGCTGGGTTTGGTCGGTTCTCCAATGATACCCAGCGGCTTGCCGACGAATTCGGCGCGCTGCAACCGTCGCGCCCGTGCATTTTCAAGGTTTGTGCTTGCCCTGTCTTTCGCTTCCTTCATTGCGTCCTCAACTTCTTGAACGCCGGAGAGAGGCAAGAACGGGCGCAGAAAGCCGTAACGATCTCGGGGCTGAGAGTCGATGAAGTTTAGAATATCTTTGCGACGCAGGATGAAAAGGTCCTCTTTCGCAGCAATGAGGTACAGGGCCAAGGCGTTTGGAGTAACCGCAGAATGGGTCGCCAAGCTGTATGTAAATTGAGGGTTTGAAAAGACGATAGAAATTGCAGGTCCGGATTGTCCGGCGCGGATATGAGGGCCTTGCCGGTCTGACGAAATACCTTGCGCGCGGCCATCCAGCGTGGCGACACGACCGCAGAGCAACTTTTCAATTGCGTCAACAAAAGAGCTCTTCCCGGTTCCGTTCTCGCCGAACAGAAGGATCGACTTATTATCAAAGATTAGGCTCGTACCTGGCGCTGGAATCCCGCGGAAAGCGGCAACGTCCAGTCGGCTAATCAGTGGCATCTGCCCTCACCCCTTGTCGATAAGCCTCCAGAAGCTTGTCAGCGCGGCCCAAGTCTCCCTCTCGCCGCAGTTCCTCTAAATTTGATACAAGTCCAGAGGAGATTTGGACATCCGCCTTTAGCTTCTGCATTAACCGATCGAAAACTTCATCCTCAATCGACTTTGTGCTGTTCATCTGATCTGCCTCACCATCATCAGCGACACTTTATGGTTGGATCACACCTTCCCTTATTAGGTACATTCTGCCCCACACCTGTGAATAAAACAACAACGAGTAAGGTGGCGGACACGGAGTTTAATCGGAGTGCTCCCTTCGGATCAATTCTGCGAGTTGATTGAGGTTCTCCGGCGTGACCTTTTTGCCCCTGAGGGTGCGGAACAGCACCGGCAGTCGCCCCAGTAGCTTTTCGTCGGCTTGCAGGTCAGGCGGGAGCTGCCCGCGAGATGCGGCGGCTCGGTCAAAAAATTCAAGCCACTCTTCCCCACCCTCCTTCAGTGCAAGTGCCTTGGCGTACTCCCGCAGCTTCTGCGGTGACTCGGGAGGAGAGAAAACTCCTCGCTCCAGTCGACTGATGTTGCCGGGGTCATACCCGTTCACCTCACAGAATCGTCGCAAGGTCCATCCCCTATTCGTCCTCAGTTCCTTGAAAAAGGACCCGAATGTTGAAACCACTCTCCACCTCCTTACACAGTGTTGTAAGCAATCTACAACAACGCCCATACGCATGTCAAGTACCCTCGCCAGATTTCAGAATCGCAGGAGGATTAAACATCCCAAGCCGGGAGTCGGGAGTCATCCTACCCACGACAAATCAAGGGCACGGGGTTGTGGGAAGTTGAGGGCCGAAGAGGGCCGCGACCGGATCGCGTAGCCGGGGTCGACAAGGCAATGCGCGCTATTTTAACGCCTATGCCCCTAACCCCTCTGCCGGCAGGGCGGGAGAGGGTAAGGGTGGGCGCTCTGACCGACGGCTTGCGCCGTGGGCCTGGAGTTTCCACATTTGCGACGACCGCAAATGTTGTAAAGGGAGACCGAGTTTAGTATGAGTTTCCAGCCCTCGCCCCCTTGGGGGAGAGGGTGGCGGGCATCCGGCGCTGTCATCAGCCGGGGACCGCCGGGTGAGGGGGTCAGAGCTGTGAATACTCCGCATGCCTATCATCAGCCACGCACTCTCGCGCCCACGGCAGGTCGATGGAGAGAACACCGAGCTTCATGCTACGACAACAAAAAGGGCAGCAGCTTCCCGGCGCCCTGGTTCTTTGGGGGCGCAGTCGTTCATTCAAGAAGTGGGGAGTCTGGTGGTTGCTACGGGAGGCTTTGGGCTGAGCACGCTCGGTATTGGACCCCCTCACCCGTCCCGCCCCCGCTGGTGAAAGCGCGGGTTGCGGTCCGCCCTCTCCCCCAAGGGGGCGAGGGCTGGGATTTTTGCCTTGGGGGTGTTTTGAAATGTAGAAACTCCAATGCCGGGCTCAAGCCCGGCGCTACACTCAAATTAGGACACTACCCTGGATTGAATCTCCTTGACCCTTCCGGCGGTTTCGTCAAGAATAAGCCTGCAGGTTTGCATGTATTATGAGCCCACGGACAAAGCCTCCGGGCGTCGAACGAGGCCGCTCAGTCGAGGTCGAGTGGACGACCATTTCTTACCGCACGATTGCAATATACCTTGTTTTAGCCATGGTGTTGATCGTGGGGATCTTGTACCTTCTATCGCCGAGTTTTGTCATCAAGACCGCCACCCGGGTATTGGAATCGGTGGCGGCCAACCCGACGGCTCCCCCCTCGCCCGTGGAACGGAAGGAAGCCCACTTTGTGAATCTTGACGGCAACGTGAGGGTTAAGAAGGCCGCCTCGTCGCAGTGGATGCGGGCGGATTACAACACCAGCCTGGAAAAGGGCGACTTCGTGCAAACCGGAAGCGACGGCGTGGCGCGCATCATTTTTGCGGATGGCACAAATTATACGTTGAAACCCGAGGCGCTCATTGCTGTTGAGGAGAGCCGGGAGGATCCGGTGACCCGCGCTACGAAGGTGGCCGTGCAAGTGACCTCGGGCGTGGTTGACTTGGCGACAGGCCGGTTCGAAACGCCGGGGTCCACGTCGCAAGTCTCCTTTGCCGATGCGGTGGCGAGTTTGAATGAAGAAAGCCGCGCCATGGTTCGCAACGATCCGGACAAGGACGTTCATGAGATCACCTTGGATTCAGGCCAGGCGCAAGTGACACGCGGCTCGACAAGCGTGCAACTCGGCCAATACGAGCAAGTTTCCTTCGCGGCCCGACAGTCGGGGCTAGTTCGAAGTAAGGTGATTGCTCCGCCTTCTCTGCTCACGCCCCAGAATATGGAGCTGAAGCTGGTTCAAGACCCCAAGTCCACCACGCTGGAGTTCAGTTGGACGGAGGTCCTGGGAGCGACGGCCTATCACCTTCAGGTTTCTCCCTCGGTGATGCTCTCCAACTTCGTGGTGGACAAGAAAGTCAGCGGACGGACCTCGATTTCGATTTCCGGCCTCGATGAGGGGACTTATTATTGGATGGTCAGTGCCATTGATGCGAAAGGAGTAGAAAGCCAACCGAGTCAGGCCAACCGCTTGAACCTCGTGCACGAACTTGCGGGGAGCCAGGCTTATTTGGAGCTGACCAACATCATTCAGCATGGCAAGGTGGTGGAGGTGCAAGGAAAAACCGAACCCGGTTCAACCGTGATCATCAACAACGAGCAAGTCTTTTCCATTTTGCCCGACGGCACGTTCAGGGGCTTCACGTCGCCGTTTCCGAACACCGGCTCGAATCAGATCACGATCACCGCACAAGACCGCAAGGGCAATACCAATACGATTCGAAAGACCGTCGTGATTGAATGAGTCAATCCGTCGCCTGTCACTCCGGTCCATCATAGCAGGAGCTCAAACGCGAATGAACCTACGTTCCTTATTCAGTGTTTTTTCATCGGACCTTGCCATCGACTTGGGAACTGCCAACACCCTGGTATTCGCCAAGGGCAAGGGAATCGTGGTCAATGAGCCTTCGATTGTGGCGATCAACAAAGTAAATGGCGATATCGAAGCCGTGGGACGCGATGCCAAGGAAATGCTCGGCCGCACCCCCGGCAACATCGTCGCCATCCGCCCCTTGAAGGACGGCGTCATCGCCGACTTTAAGGTAACGGAAAAGATGCTGAACCACTTCATCAAGAAGGCCCACAACCGTACGATGTTCGTTCACCCTCGCATCGTGATTGGTGTGCCTTCGGAAATTACCCAGGTGGAAAAGCGCGCGGTGCAGGATTCGGCCATGCGCGCCCGGGCGAGCGAAGTCTTTCTGGTGGAGCAGGCCATGATGGCGGCCATTGGCGCGGGCCTGCCCATCACCGAGCCCTCCGGCAGCATGATTGTGGACATCGGCGGCGGCACGACCGATATTGCCGTTATCTCTCTCTCCGGAATTGTCTATAGCCGCTCGGTGCGCGTGGCTGGGAATGAAATGGACGAGGCCATTACAGCTTACTTGAAGCGCAAGTACAACTTGCTGGTAGGCGAGCGCACCACCGAGCAGATCAAAATTGAAATCGGTTCGGCCTTCCCCTTGGAAAAGCCTCTGACCATGGAAATCAAGGGGCGGCATCTACTCGAAGGCATTCCGAAGACGATTACAATCGACGATTCGGAAATTCGGGATGCGTTATCCGAATGCGTTTCGACGATCCTGAACGCCATCCGTGTCGCCCTCGAGCGCACACCGCCGGAACTCTCGGCTGACATTTCCGATCGAGGAATCGTTCTCACCGGAGGCGGCGGCTTGCTGAAGAACCTCGATAAACGGATTCGCGAGGAAACGGGTCTTCCCGTCTCCATCGCCGAAGACCCGTTGGCATCGGTGGTCTTGGGTACGGGGAGAATGTTGACGGATTTCAACCTGTTGCGTCGCGTCGCGATCGAATGAGGTGGCGTATCCGGAACATTGAACTGTGCCCGTACCCCTGGCGGTTGCTCGTTGTCCGTGGTCCGGTATATAGTAGTTTACGGGTAGTGCTTCACTGGCGCTAAGCCGATAATAGGTAGGATGGAGGGGGAGCGCACTCGGCAAAATCACGATGCGTTCCTGCACTCGAGGGCTGCGGACTCCGGCATTGTGACCGGTCCCCGGTGCCGGTATTCTGCCAAGGACCGCTTTCCAGGGTCCTGGGACGATTTTGTTATGTTTGATCCTAACTCGCCGGACTTGACACGCCCAGCGCAAACGTTGAACCACGACGGACCGAGCATCCCGGCTTTCATCAGCGGGCGCCGTTCCTTCTTTGCCCTTTTGGCCGTTGTTGTCGCGCAGCTCCTGCTCCTTTCCCTGCAAATCACTCGCAACAACCATGTGCGGCTCATTCGCTACTGGACGGTGCAGGCTTTCGATCCTCTGGAGCGGTCGCTCGGTGGCCTGATGAATGTTTCTTCCACGGCTTATCGAACGTATCGTCACTTGTGGAGCGCGGAGCAGGAAAACCAGGAACTTCACATCCAATTGGTGGCTGCCCAGGTACAAATCCAGCGGCTGAGTGAAGAGGCGAACGAAACTGAACGCCTGCGTTCTCTATTCGATTTTAGGAATCAATTGACGTTTCAAACCGTGGCCGCTGAGGTCATCGCTTCCAGTCCCGGGGAAAGCTCCAACGCCATCTTCATCGACAAAGGTTCGGATTCCGGACTTACCGCCGATCTTGCCGTCATTACTCCAGAGGGTGTAGTGGGAAAAATCTTGGCCATCTTTCCCCACAGCGCACAAGTAGTGTTGCTTACCGACCCCTCCAGCGGCGTGGGGGTGACCCTTGCTCAGAGCCGCGTACAGGGCATCCTGAAGGGCGCCACCGAAGGCTTTTGTGACCTTCATTACGTCATGAATGAAGAAGTGGTGAACCGCGGGGAACCGGTGGTGACTTCCGGGCTCGACCAGGTTTACCCCAAAGGCTTGCCCGTCGGCACGGTGTCGAATGTGGGTAATGGCAATATTTATAAAAGCATCGCCGTAAAGCCTTCCGTGGACTTGAATCGCCTGGAAACGGTTCTGGTGGTCCTTAAGCCGGCGGCCGCCGAGCAACAAGCGCTCAACCGGCCCTCGCGGGCGCGGTAATCGGCGAGTCGCGCGATGCCCGATCGTTGCACTTTCCTCTCGTCACGCGCGTACGCCGGGTTCCCAATGCGGCTCCCATTTGACTGCCTTTTGTCCAGGCCGCACCCATCCCCGGTTTGGCAAACATACCAGCTTTCTCGGATCTGCGCTTCACTGAGTCTTAATTGCATGGCCTGGGTGCGGCGACCCCGAAGGTGTTGACCGCAGGGTAATTCCCACTGCGCGTCCGATTCTGGTACTCTAATGCGCCAATGCCTGCTTCCACCCATCGTTCGGTCGCGGTCTTTCAGATGCACCCCGCCATCGTCTTGGTTGCGTTGCTGGCGGCGCTGCTTCTGCAGACGTTCCTGCCGCTGAAGCTGCCCCTGGCACGCTTGATGGATTTCCCGCTGCTCCTCCTTATTTATTTTGCCTTGATGCGGCGCGATAAAATGTTCGGTATGGGTTTGGGGACGGCGGTGGGCCTGCTGCAGGATGCGCTCTCGCACGGCTACATCGGCATCTTTGGAATCGCCAAGGCGATTACAGGTTATCTGGCAGCTTCGGCGAGCACGCGCTTTGAACTGGAATCGCTCTTGGCGCGCACGGTGCTGACGGGGGTATTCATCCTGGTTCACAACCTGTGTCTCACCGCACTCCAGCATGTATTGCTCGATGCCCCTCCGCCGTTTCAACCCATTGCCACCGCCAGCGCCGTCCTGGTGAACGTGGCGCTCGGCCTGATCATTTTCCAGATACTCGATCGTTTCCGGCGTCCTGCCTAGGGATCGCTTGCAGGTCGCAACGGCGAGCGAGCAGGTCCTGCGCCGAGTTTTCCAGAGTCGCGCGCCCGAAACGTCACCGCTTGTTTACATGCCGCTGATTCCTCCTTGTTCTATTTCTCGCGCGGCGTGCTAGAATCCGCTGCTGGCCGCAATTGGCCACAGAGGCTTGCAAGGACACTTTTAGGAAGGTGGAGAAACTCATGTCTAAACGCACGACATTTGGCGTCATCGTTGGAAACCGTGGTTTTTTCCCTGCAGTACTAGCTCGTGATGGGCGCGAAGAGGTCCTTCGCGTCTTGGAGAAAGAAGGTTATGGAAGCGTCTGCCTGACTCCGGAGGACAGCAAGTTTGGCGCGGTGGAAACGCTTCAGGATGCGAACAAGTGCGCCGACCTCTTCCGTCGGCATCGTGAGGAAATTGACGGTGTACTTGTTAGCCTGCCGAATTTTGGAGATGAGCGCGGCGTGGCCAATTCGCTTCGCATGGCGGGGCTGGACGTTCCGGTATTGGTCCAGGCTTTCCCCGATGAGCCCCATAAAATGCTGATGGGGGGCCGCCGCGACAGCTTCTGCGGCAAGATTTCCGCCTGCAACAACCTGTGGCAGTATGGGATCAAGTATTCGCTGACATCGCAGCACACTTCGGCCCTTTCGTCCCCTGAGCTGCTTGCCGACCTGAAAGCGTTTGCCGCAACTTGCCGGATTGTCAAAGGCCTGAAGAACCTGCGCGTGGGCGTGTTGGGAGCGCGGCCCACGAATTTCAACACGGTGCGGTTCAGTGAGAAGTTGATGGAGCGGCACGGGATTTCCGTCGAGACACTCGACCTTTCAGAAGTGTTCGGCCGCATCGGTCGCCTCAAGGACGATGATCCGAAAGTTAAAGCCAAGATCGAGAGTATTCACAGCTACGTTTCGACGGAGGGGATTCCGCCGGCGCCGCTCGTAAAGATGGCGAAGTTTGGCGTGGTGGTTGACGACTGGATGAAGGACAACGCACTGGCGGGGTCGTCCGTTCAATGCTGGACCGCCATGGAGGAGTTTTTTGGCGTGGTGCCCTGCACCTTGATGAGCATGATGTCGAACAATCTGATGCCCAGTGCCTGCGAAAGCGACATGATCGGCATGATCAGCATGTACGTCCTGCAACTTGCCGCGGGTGACCCCAGCGCCATCGTCGATTGGAATAACAACTTCGGTGAGGATCCTGACAAAGCTGTCATCTTCCACTGTTCGAACCTGCCCAAGCACTTCTTTGAAGACGTCAAGATGGATTTTCAGGAGATCATCGCGGGCTCGGTGGGCAAGGAGAACACTTTTGGAACCGTCGTGGGGACTCTGAAGGCGGGTCCGCTCACCTATTGCCGTGTCTCTACTGACGATCTGCACGGCCAGTTGCGAGCGTATTGCGGTGAGGGCGAAATCACCTCGGACAAGCTGAAGAGCTTTGGTGGCTATGGCGTGGTGAAGATCGCCGGGCTGCAGGCGCTGCTCCAATATATTTGCCAGCACGGCTATGAGCACCACGTGGCCGTCAACCGCAGCCATTTTGGCCGCGCTGTTGCGGACGCGCTGGGCAATTACAAGGGGTGGGAGGTTTATCGCCACGGGGTTTAGCCGGCGGCGTAGCCCGCGGCGCGACGGGCGGCCGAAAGCTAGTTTAACTAGGCTAATAGGGAGAAGTCGCGGGCGAATTGCATTTACGGCCTCCCGGTGCTACCATTTGAAGTTGTTCAAGTTGAAAGGGGTCCTTTGTATGCAAAGCGCTTACCCGCTTTCCCGTTGCCCTGCCTGCAAGAAAGCATTCCGACTGGAGATTACGCGCCTCGCCAGCTCTTCGCCAAACCTCGGCCAAATAGCCTGTCCACACTGTGGCCTGAAATTTCAGCGTTTCGACCCGCAGTATCTGAAGGGGCCAAGCACACACGCTGCCGCCAGGCAGCTCTAGAATCTCGGCTCAGTCATTGCTTCCGGTTTTACGGTGTACGCCCCGAGCGAACGGTGAGGTGTGTCCGCAAGTGCAAGGTACTGTGGGATTTGGCAGGAACGTCTGATTCCTCGATCTTCCCTCGTCGGGGCCGACGATCTGCGAGCGCTGAGCCCCAGCCTCTTCCCAGGGTCACGTCAAAGTCGTGTCGATATGAAGTGCGGGAGCTTGTTCCCGCTTTCTGGGCGGGCAGCTTGCTGCCCGCCCCGAGCGCGCCAGTGAGCAGGCGCGCCGAAAGCGGCAGCGAGCTGCCGGCCTCCAAGTTCGCCGTGATTGCCATGCTCCCGTTATCTTACAGTTACGGGACTTTGACGTACCCCCGACCCTCTTCCCAACTCTCAAGCGTCCGCGTTAAGATTTACTTTATGGTGCTCTCCAGCCTTGGCCGCGCCCCGTGGCGCGTCATCGCGATTCAACTTCTGATTGTCTTGGGGCTCGTCGCCCTGTACAAGATCTATCTCCCTCGCCACGCGCGCGAGTTGGCCAAGCGTGAGGTCGCCGCCCGTGAGCTGAAGATCAACACCATATTCCGAGACTCAGTGGAGGAGGACTCGACGCGCGAAATCTCAGTCCCTTTGGACGGGGCGATCGTGAAACGACATCCCCAGAGGCTGCGCACGACATTCTCTCCCCAGGAGGCAGAAACAACGCTGGGCGTTCCCGACGTGGCCAGGACTGACTTCCGTGGAGGTCAGCACCTGACGTGGTGGGGCACGACCCACAAACTCGAAGTCTCCTTTGATGCCGGCCGCCTCTATTGTCTCAACCTTGAAGATCGCGCCACGGGCCACGGAGTACTGGTATATCGATCCCCTGAGCTATGGCATCCCTATTAGAAGAGGCAGAAAGCAGTAGGCCGTGGGCAGAAAGCAGTAGGCAGTCGGCGGCGAGCGATTGACTGATCTCTGGAGCTGGCATCTGACCACTGATGACTGACAACTGAGGGAACTGCCGTAGCCTCAACCCTTTGAGGTGATTTGGTATATTTTGGCTTCAATAAAGAGGTTAAACAGCACGGGATCCAGAAGCTGCGACTCCACTTCATTGCCAATGATCGTAAGAGCACGTTCTACGGGCACCGCTTTCTTGTATGGCCGGTCGCGCGCGGTAAGGGCGTCGAAGATATCCGAGATGGTCATCATCTTCGCCTGGAAGGGAATATCCCCCGACTTCATGCGGTAGGGGTATCCCGAGCCGTCCAGTTTCTCGTGATGCGCCTTGGCAATTTCCGGCACACGCCTCAATTCCTTGGTCCAGGGAATCTGGTCTAGGAAACGGAAGCTGTGAATGACGTGCGATTCAATCTGCGTGCGCTCCTCGGGATTTAGACTTCCCTTGGTGATGGAAAGCAGTTGCAGTTCCTCAGGCGTGAGCAGGGGTTCGGTAGGGAGGGAGGGATCGTCAAAGGTCCAGCCTGCGATTTGTCCGAGCTTTGCCGAGATCTTCTCCGGCAGAACCGTGGGCTCATTGGCCTCAAGGATGTCTTGCAGGAAATCCTCGATATCCTGCAGTTCGCGGCCCTGCTCGCCATCGATCCGCGCGAAACTATCCTCATACCCTTGATTTCCGTTGCGTAATACATGGTCCAGCTTTTTGCGGTAAGTCTCCAATTCCAAGGATTTGCGAATATACTGGAATCGCTTCTTAATCAGTTCGAGCTGTGGAGGGTAAAGCTTCTTAGCCTTGACCAGAACATCTTCGCGTACGCCGACCTTGCCGAAGTCGTGCAGAATGGACGCGTAGCTGATCTCGCGGATGTCCTCGCGCGTGAAGTGAATGTCTTTAAACGGGCCGGAATCCTGCCGGTCCACCGTCTTTGCCAATGCCACGGTGAGTTCGGCCACCCGCGCCGAGTGGCCGAAGGTGGTGGGGTCGCGCGATTCAATGGCCGTCACTGCGGCTTTCACGAAACCTCCGAACATAATTTCGATTTGGGCGTAAAGCTGGTTGTTTTCCAGCGCCACCGCGGCCTGGCTAGCCAACGAAGAAGCTAATTCCTGGCGCTGCTGCGAAAACGGCCCTACCTCCTCCCCCACAATTTTGGGTGTGGTCAGCTTCACTCCGGGATGCCTCTTGGAATTGATGAGCTGAAGCACTCCAATCACCTCGTCCTTCTGATTCTTCATGGGAAGGACCAGCATGGACTTGGTGCGATAGCCGAACTTCCGGTCAAAGTCGCGGTTGAGCCGGAAGGGCAGATTGCGAATGCGGTAAGCGTCCTTGATGTTGAGGATCTGGCCGGTGGCCGCGGCATAGCCGGCGATACTTTGCGTGTCGATGTCTATCCTGAACTGGCGAAAGGGCACCGAATGGCTATCGTTTTGCGTCAGCTTGAAGACGAGATGCTTGCCGCCGTTCTTCTCGTCTTCCTCCACCAGGTAGAGTGAGCCGGCGTCGGCATGAGTGATTTCACGGCTCTTGCTCAGTATCAGTTCGAGCAGCGCATCGGTGTTGCGTTCGGTGGAAAGCGCTACGCCAATCTTGTTAAGCGTCTCGAGATCGGAGACGGCCTCCCGCAGGTCCGTCCGCGTGCGATGATGCTCTTCCTGCGCGCGCAGACTCTCAAAAGCCCTTCCCACCGTTTGTTCCAGAATCACGCGAGATGCATCCCGCGGAAGCAGGGCGAAGATGTGTGATTTCAGTTTGGAGCGCGGGGGCGCCTCCCCTTCCAGCAAACAGATAATCCCCCAGGCGTCTGACTTGGGCCCGGACTTTTCGAGACAGAGCAAATCACCTTCGCCCGCGTCAACCACGAGAACTGCGGGCAGTTCCCATACGGGAGGTTTGCATCCAACGCGTGGGATGGGAATGATGCGGTAGTTGTCGCCCAGATTGTGCAAACCTGTCCCGATCGCACTAGGGTCGAAGTAGTAGACGTTATGGGGCATCGCGTTCAATGTTCCTAAGCCGAGGGATTGGGGCTCTTGCTTTTTGCTGGCAGGTGCAACGCACTCCCTAGGCCTTTGAGGAGTTGTGGGGTTCTTCCCACTGCTTCTGCTTATTGTAACATCGTGCGCCGCAAAGTTAATGAATTTCGTGATATGACGCGTGGCTCGCATTTGACATGCGTCAATTTCCCCAGCTTGGCCTCGGGGGGTACCAAAGTGCTCTAGCTAACCCTTTGCCACGGAAGGTATTATCAATATTCTGAAATGTGGGTAACCATTTGCAGTTGTATTGAATCGAATAAGTGAGAAGATTTACCGAAGAACAGGAGAGTACAAAAGTGGTCGGCGTAGACTTACACAGCATTTTCAGCGGTCTCATCAACTTAGCCCTACTGGCCGGCGCGGCGCTTTATGTCGGCCTCGTAGTAATGGATTACCAAACAGATGGGCCGCATCCTCGCCCGCAGGTTGATTGGCGCGACCCGGCGCACTCGGTCGAGCATTTAGCCGTGTGGATGGGCGTCAAGACTCTGGCGTTCTCCGTGCGCGTGGGAACTCCGATTTTCGCAATGCTCTCGGAAGCATCGGCAGATGTCGGCGAATGGTTCCTGAGTCACCGTAGCCACGAATCTCGCTAAGAGCAAGGAGCGAGAGGCTAGTAGTGAGGAGTGTGAAGTTAAAGCAAGACGGGTCCGTGCACTTTTCGCTTCCAGTCTCTAGCGCTTGATCTATTCCAGCCTTCATTGTTTGCCGGAAGCGACAGGGTAGAAGTTATGAACCGCCCACTTCTCGCTTCTGGCTCCTAGCTTCCAACTCCTGACCCCTCTCAACCGTCACGCTTTCGGATGTGTCTTGTCGTAAACATCGATCAATTGCTTGATTGAGACCTGCGTGTATTTCTGCGTGGTCGCAAGGCTCCGGTGGCCGAGCATTTCCTGAATGGCGCGCAGGTCGGCGCCTTCGGTGAGCAAGTGGGAAGCAAAGGCGTGGCGCATCGAGTGAGGGCTGACTTTCACGTTAGGCCCGAACGTCCGCACGTATTTCTTCACCAGCCGATCGACGGAGCGCGTGGTTAGTCGGGCGCCCTTGGTATTGAGGAATAGCGCCGTTTCTCCCCTCTTTTTCGCCTCCATCAGAATCCTTTCGCGAACGGGCAGGTAGTCGTCCAGGGCTTGCTTGGCCTTCGAACCGAATGGCACAATGCGTTCCTTTCGGCCCTTGCCGCGGACCAGCAGCATCGTGTCACCGAAGTTGACGCTGCGCATGTCGAGACCCACGAGTTCGCTCACCCGCAGACCGGAAGCATAGAGCAATTCCAGAATGGCCCGGTCGCGGCGCATTGTGGGTTGGCCGGTCTTGGCGGCCTCGGCCACGCAGTTAAGGAAGTTGTTCATCTCCTCTTCCGTCATGATGCGAGGAAGTGTTTTGTCGAGCTTAGGGGTAGAAACCGTAGCGGCAGGATTGGCCGTCAGAACACCCTCTTTGGCGAGAAACTTGTAGAACGCTCGCACCGCGGCCAACTTACGCGCGATAGAAGTCTTTTTCTTTTCGCGCTCGTAGAGTAAGGCTAGGAATCCGCGAATGCGCAGTGCGTCGATGGCACCCAAATCGACCGCCGCCTGGGGATTTCCCTCTTGCAAATAGTCGCGGAATTGCAGCAGATCGCTCTGATAATTGCGAATCGTGTGCGGCGAGGCGTTGCGCTCGTAGCGGAGGTAGTTGATGTAACGGGTGATGAGTTCGTTCATGGGAATGCCGGTTTTCAGTAATCAGCGTCCAGCTAAATCCGTAGCGCGGGCCTGTTTCTTAGGTCCGCGGCACTTCCGTGCGGCTGCAGAGAAAGGCCGCAGACCTTGGGAAACAGGTGTACGCTACACGCTGTGGTTCATACTGGAGTCGTGCCAGAGCCAGAGCAGCAAAAGCGGTAGGTGCTGCTACCACACTCCAAAGCAGCTCCGCCGCATTACATGCTTGTTGCAACTGGCGACGGACCACGGACAACTGACAACGGACCAACCGTCGTTTCCAACCAACTTGCCGAATCCGCCAGTGCTCTCTCGCACTGCTTCTCCCGCCGTGCCCGCCGGTCGCGGGCAATCGCGCGCGGCAGACCTTCCATGGGCGGCAGCAAATCAAAGGAAATGTTAGCGGGCTGGTAATTCGTCGAGCTGGCGTGCGTGACGTAGTGCACCAGTGACCCCAGCGCCGTGGTGCGTGGCGGCGGAATGTAGGGCCGAACGGCGTTCGGCCCGGGGTCAGCGCCGCTGACCCCGGCTGTGTTAGCGGCGGCCCCGCTGGCACCTGCGCGCGCCGCCAGCGCCAGACCCGCCACCAAGCCCGTCGCGATACATTCCACGTAGCCCTCGACGCCGGAGAGTTGGCCGGCCACAAAAACCTGCGTCGCGTCGCGAAAACTCAAATCGGGGCTCAGCAAGCGCGGAGAGTTGATGTAGGTATTGCGATGGATTTGCCCCAGGCGCAGGAATTCCGCGTTCTCCAGTCCCGGAATCAAGCGCATGATGCGCTTCTGCTCGGGAAATTTCAGATGGTTTTGAAAACCCACCAGGTTGTAACTGGAGAATCGCAGATTCTCCGCCCGCAGTTGGACGACGGCAAAAGGCTGGCGGCCGGTGCGCGGATCGACAAGGCCCACCGGTTTCATGGGTCCGAAACGCAACGTGTCGTACCCGCGCCGTCCGAGCTCTTCGATGGGAAGACACGCTTCGAAGAACTTCACATCCTCGAACTCGTGCGCCTGCACGGTTTCTGCGCTCTCCAGCGCCTCGTAGAACACCCGGTATTCTTCTTCGGTGAAAGGGCAATTGAGGTAATCTTCCCCGCCTTTGCCGTAGCGGGAAGCACCGAAAATACGAGCCATATTCAGCGTTTCCGCATCGACGACCGGACTGATGGCGTCATAGAAAGCCAGGTTCTGGGAGCCTGTCAGTGCTTGCAGCCGCGCAGCCAGCGCGTCAGATGTTAGGGGTCCGGACGCGATCAGGGCCAGGCCGCTGTCGGGAATCTCGCGTAACTCTGCCCGCCGCAGGGTGATGAGCGTGTGGCCGGCAATTGCCGCCGTGACGCCCTCGGCAAATCGCTCGCGATCCACCGCCAACGCCGATCCTCCCGGGACGGCGCACTCGCCCGCAACCCGCATCAGCAGTGAGCCGGCGCGTCGCAATTCTTCTTTCAGCAACCAGGAGGCTGATCCCGGGGCATTCGATTTCAGGGAATTGCTGCAAACCAGTTCCGCCAGGCGGTCGGTTTTGTGCGCAGGCGTCGGAAATGACGGACGCATCTCGTAAAGCGTCACGGCCACCCCGCGTTCGGCAAGCTGCCAAGCCGCCTCGCTTCCCGCCAAGCCACCACCAGCGATGACCACTGGATTCATGCTACTCCCATCTCGATTCCCGCGCCCACCTACACGCGATTATAGCAGCCTGTCGGAAGCGCCACGCATTCGGTGACAGGGTCACGTCAAAGTCCGCGAAATTCCCCGATTCGAGGCGACGGAGCCCAAAGACGATTTCGATTCCACCTGTCGAGGGTTGAGACACGACTCACACTGAAGCACTTCGATCACCCGATTATCAGGCCTGTTCCAGAATGGCAAAATCGCCGGGATTCCAGGCGAGTGCGAAGATATACAGCTTGCTTCCGATTTTGCGAATCGCGGCATTGTGGATGTGAACGAAGTTCGGCAGTCCCAGATCCTCTTTGATCATGAGGGTGGAGACCAGTTTTTCATTTTGCAGGATGTAGATGGGCGCGCCCTTGGACTTGTCCGGGCCATCGAGAGCGGGTACCACGCTGTACGTCTGGTCCAGGTAGTTGATGTCGCAGGGCAGGGAACCCGAGGGCATCGGCAGGCTGGAGAGATAGTGACCATAGCGGGTGAACCGCTCGAAGCGCGAGTTGGGCCGGTCCGCGACGTCAAGCCGCACCATCCCGGGAGGCTTGGTAATGCCGTGCCCGGTGCCGAACTGGCCGATTCCATTGCCTTTACCGCCCCACGCCAAATCGTTCCAGGTGGCTTCAAACTGTTGGTCAGGGTTGACCCGTGCGGTCAACACATAATCAAGATTGCAATACCCTGTCGTAACATAATACAGTCCTTCCAAATACTCGACCGCGGTAGGCGAGAAGTTCCCCCCGCCCAGAAGGTAATCGTGAACTTCCTGCTGCTCGAACTTGTCATCCGCGGTAGGGGCATTGAGCTTGTGAACCAGCTTGCCGTCAAGACGGGTGGTGAAAATCCAGCCCTCATTGTTGGCGGGGAAAACCAGGTGAGGCGATCCATCCTTGCCATACCAGATGTTGGTGTCGTGCAGGTTTACTTTCCGCATCTCATCCGGCGTGTCGAGCAGGTTGATGGTTTTCAGATCCGCGCTGATCTGGAGTATTCCCGCTCCGGGAAGGGCGAAGTAGGTCTCCTCTTTCCCCGGCCGGCGATCGACGGCGAAGCCGCCATGCGCGTCTTTCAGGACCTTCTGCGCCTCTGGGGGGAGGTGATCGGACGTGTACCGGACTTTGAATTTCAGTTCTCCCTGGCCGCTGACGCCGGGAGCCGGACCGGCCATCGCGCCCGATGCGGCGAGAGATGCTTGCGACGCGCGCTTGCCCATCCGAGGTGCATGATGGTGCTCGTGCAGGGCGGTAAGGTTGTGCGTCATGCCTGCCAGCCCAGCAAGCCCGTACATCATCCGCCTACGCGTGAGACTCATGGTTCTTCTCCCTGCGTGAAGTTTTGAAATTGAGTTCCGGAGGTGCGCCCTAGCATTTCGGCGGAAATATTCCCCGTCAATTCCCGCCCGATTCGTAACATACCCTGAACCGGTTTTTGGCGCAATGGCGAGTTTCCATTGTAGCGCCGGGCTTGAGCCCGGCACTGGAGTTTGTACTTTTCGTGTGGAGCGGCGTCTCGTCGCCTTCTTGTGCACCGCCAAGAGTGGCTGTGCCCTGGAGTTTCCGGCAACGATGCAAAACTTACCCCTTATGAAACACCGGGGGGCGTTTCAGTGCCGAAAAGGGCCTCGAGGTCGCGGCGGCCATGTACGACGCGAAGGATAAGCACGTTCCCGTTTTCAACACAGTAAACGATGACATACTGCCCCACAGCCACGCTGCGGCAGCCGGGGCCGAAATCCTCATCGCGGGCACGTCCGACACAGGGGAAGCCCGCCAGCATGAAAAAGCGGTCGGTGAGGGTGTCGATTAAACGGTTGGCAATCTCGATGCTGCCGCTTTCCTTCGCGACGTAATACCAGATGTCGTCAAGATCGGTTTCGGCACGGGGCGCTAAGCGATGTGCCATCAGCGGGACGTGGTAAGTTCAGCGAGAAGGCGCGCGCGTCCGCGTTCCTTCACTTCCTGGGCAAGCTGCCGCATGGATTCCTGTGTGATCATGCGGCCCTCGCCACGGGCAAGCGAAGCCTTGGCGTCGTCAAGGGTCAGAAGAAATTCCGTCCGTTGCCGCTCGCGTTCTTCCCACAAAGCGAGCGCCTCCTGCACGGCGTCTTGTTCCGAGTGCAGCCGTCCGCCTTCAATCGCGCGGCGGGCGAAGGCTTTTTGATCCGGGGTGAGTTGTACATCCATGGCTTTTAGAATACGGGAAAACGAGTTCCGAGGCAACGCTGAAAGAATTCGACCGGCTGCGCCGCGAAAAAGACGGGGGGCTACAGTTTAATGACCGTAAGCCTGCGACGCCCTTTCCTAGCATCCCACCCTTGCTTTGAATTCGCGCCCGTGGTCGCGTGAGACGGTCAAGTCCGTTTTTTTGCCGTCCTTCAGTCGAACGTTCAAACTTCCCCCCGGTAGCGACGAGACTTCCTTAATCCAGTCCACGTTCACCACGGTGCTCCGATGGATGCGCAGGAATTTCTTGGGGTCCAGTTTTCTTTCCAATTCCGTGATCGTGTAGTCGACACAGTACGCCTTGCCCTCAGATACCGCGTAGGTCAGCTTGTCCTCGGCATAGAAATGCGTCACCCGTTCCAAATCGATGAACCATAGCCGGTCTCCCAGCCGCGAGGCGATGCGGTCGGGATACTCGGGCTGGGTTTCCCGCAGCGAATCGCTGAGCTGTTTTAACAGAGCCTGTATATCTGGCTGGCTGAACTGGCCCGAGCATCGTAACCCTTCAACCTTCCGAAGAGCGCGGTCCAGAGACTCCGGTTCCACGGGTTTCAGCAAGTAGTCAACCGAGTTGACGCTGAAGGCCTTCAGCGCGTAGTGATCGTAGGCGGTGGTGAAAATCACGATGGGCTGCCTGGGCAGCCGCGCCAAAACCTCGAAGCCATCCAGGCGCGGCATTTGAATATCCAAAAAGCACACGTCGGGTGAATCCGCCGTCAGCGCCGCCACCGCCTCCTCGGGCTCGGTGGTGCTACCGGTCACCTCGACGCGTCCGGTGTTCTCCAGCAACCGCCGCAGACGGTCCAGCGCCAACGGTTCATCGTCCACGAGGTATGCGCGCAGTTTCATACGCGGGGCAAAACCATTTCTACCACAGAATAGCGATCTCGCCGCAGAACGTTAAGGCGCGCCTTCGGACCGAACAAGGCATCAAGGCGTTGCACCAGATTGTCCAGTCCATGGCCGGCCGGAATCGCCGCCAGGTCGAAGCCCGGGCCGGTGTCCTGAACCTCGATCCGCAAGTTGCCGTTGTCGCCTGAAGCCGTAACCAACAACTTTCCGCCGCCGCTCTGCGGAGTTATTCCGTACTTTACGGCGTTTTCGACCAAGGATTGTACTGACATGGGCGGCACCTTGGCGTCGAGCAGTTCGGCGGGCACTTCCACCGAGCCGCGCAGCTTGTCGCCGAAGCGCACCCTTTCGATGTCCACATAGCTTTCCACCATCGATAACTCCTGCCTCAAGGGAATCAGCGGTTGATTACTGCTTTCCAGCGAGGCCCGCAACAGCGCCGCGAGCCGGCCCACAATCTGTTCCGCTCGGGCGGGATTCACCGTAATGAGCGAGCTGATAGCGTTCAAGGTATTAAACAGAAAATGCGGATGAATCCGCGATTCCAGCGAACGCAGCCGCGCTTCCGCCATCAATTTCCGTGTCCGCTCCTCGGCCACTTCTTTCTCGTGAAGCTTTTCCTCCATCATTTGCACGCGTCCTTGCAACGAGGCGTGGGCAGATGCCCCCAAGCCGAACACGATGGCTAGCGGCGTGGCAATGCGTAGCGTGTGGAAGTACTCCCGCCAAAAGTGCTGAGGGATGACAAAGCCCATTTCCATTGACAGTGACTGGGCCAGCAGACAACCTAAAGCTGTAACCACCATGATGCCGGCGGCCACATAAGGGACCAGCGGAAGCTTGCGCAGAGCCAATCTCTGCACAAGTCCGCCCATGGCCCAAATGCCGAGGACCCCCGTCACGTTCGCATAAAATAGAGTGTACGCCAATATGTGCAGCAGTTCCCGCACGCGCAAGGTCTGATTTCCCGCGATCACGATCAGCACGACCACCAGCACCACTAAGTTGACGTAAAGCATCGAAAGAGCCCATCGGTGTTTCATCGGAGCCATCGTACCTCCTGCTTTCGGTGCGTATCCGCTACTTCGCGCTTACAGGTTCCAAAGTGCCGATGCGGAAAACATTGAGGGGCTGCGCTGCATCCTGACCCGGCAGTTTTATCTCGCCCGACACGTTCTCATAGACCGTGCTGTATTCGATCTGCTTGGTTGCGAGCGACACCCAGATTTCTCCCCAGTAATCGCTGCGGGCTTTCATGGTCATGCCGCCGTTCGCAATCTCCAGCGGATTGAAGAATGCCTGGTAGGTAATCAGGGCGCACTCCTCGCCATTTCTTTGCGAACGCCCGACCCACTCCAGCACCACGTCGCGGTTCTTAAAGATGCCTACGCCCGGCATGTTCGCTTCCTGGTTGGAAAGAGCGTGGTAGGGTTCGTTCAGTTTGAGGTGTTCGAAAAAGTCCTGGCCAAAGTATTCGATCATCTCCGTGTCCCATACCAGATTGCGCTCCATGACTGCGGTGGGAGGGAATCCCTTGAAGAATTCCGGCTTCAAAGTGTCGCCGGGATTACGATGATAACGGAACCCCTCCATGAAGTCGCGCTTTTGAGTGGCTCCGAATGGCGCCGTGGCGCCGCCCGCTTCCGCCTGGGTAACGTTATTCCACATGACCTGTCCATCGGCGAGGCCGCGAGTATACTCCCCCCTGAAGCGCTGGCGGTGCACAACCTCGCCCTTGGAGTTCCCGTCATTGTAATCCACGGTAAACCGGTAAGTGCGGGGACCGTTGTCCATCACGGTGGTGCCCTGCGGCAGGGACCATGTTTGCGCAGACAAGGATGGCGCAAGCAGAGATTGGCCAATCAGACCGGAAATTGTCAAAAAAATAAGGCGGCCGACTGCAAAAACTGAAATCGTTCTATTGAGCATTGGGTCATACCTCCTAGCGCGGAGTCTGCCACGGGTGGGTACTGGGAGGCACGTGCTTACCGACGAAAGGCAACAATTCCCGACCGCAGGCTGCCAGACGCGGACGAGTCGCGGCGGCATTCTTGTACGATACCCGGTCGAAGGGCGAGCGAGATGACGAGTACGAAATTTGGTGCGATGATGAGGATTCCACACCCTGCTGTCGAAACGAGGCGAGATGGCTCAGAGGAAGAGCGAAAGTTGTATTCGCCGCCTTCACCGGGCGAGGCTACCCGCTGGCACCATCGAACTCGCGAAATACCTTATCGGTAAGACGCTTGTGCATGACACTCGGGCCGGCAGAGTGAGCGGGCGGATCGTCGAAACAGAAGCTTACGTCGTGGGCGACGCCGCCGGGCATGCCTATCGAGGACTCACGCTGCGAAACAAGTCTCTGTTTCTCGATCGTGGGCACGCCTATGTTTATCGTGCCTATGGTTTACATTTCCTGGTGAACGTCTCGAGTGAAGTTCGCGGGGTGGGGGCTGGCGTCCTGCTGCGCGCCCTTGAGCCGCTCGATGGAATCCATCTGATGCGCCTTCGCCGCCCCCAAGCGCGCTTGGTCGACCTTGCTCGCGGCCCGGGGCGACTCGCCGAGGCAATGGGTATTGGACCTCAGCATGACGGCGTGGACCTGTGCGCCGCCGGCCCCTTGTGGCTGGGCGACTCTGTCAGGCCGGCGGGCGAAATAGGCACGAGCGTAAGGATCGGAATCTCGCGAGAAACCGAGCGCTTGCTCCGGTTCTATGAAAGGGGTAGCCCTTACGTGTCTGGACCCAAGCGGTCGAGAGCCTGACGAGTAGTTTGACCAGGCAGCAATCGTCGGGAAATCCTGGGCATCCGGCACCCTATTTCAGCCCCAACGGGGCGTAATAACGAAGCCCAGGTTGAAGGCCTGGGTTTAGATTATCCGCCGATTTTGCCGCCAGCCCTGAAAGGGCGAAAGAGGCGCGCCGCCATCCCGAGGTCGCTCTCCCAACTCTACGTGCATCGCGTAACAGGAAAGCCCTCACCGCGTGACCAGCTTTCAGGAGGAATTCCGAAGGCTCCTCGACGCGCACGGAATCGCCTACGATGAGCGGTACGTTTGGGATTGACGAGGATTGTTCCGCCCCTTGACCCACGCCTTCAGTCCGCCGTCGTAATCGGCGGACCTTCGGCCTGGGCTTCGTTATTTCGCCCCGTTGGGTCTCAAGCGGCGTAGGTACGTCTCGATCTGGTTCAGTTCCGGGTGCGGGGAAAGTACCGCAGAGTAATTCGGCTCGGAGCCGAATAACTCTGATTGGATAACGGCTTCGGCTCCTTTCGCGGCTCGCCTTGGTCGTTGAGCACTTCCAAGTCTACCGGACCGAAGCCGATGCCGTTATCCAATCAGACGTAGCCGCTGTTTGGCTTCGGCTGCGGCTTTTCCCTTGAACATTAACCGGCATACGAATGCCCGAGAACGTTGTTGCCGTGTTAAGGACCGCCGAGGAAGCTGAATTTCGCTACCTCCGCGCTACCCGCTCATTTTTTGAATAAGCGAGGCAGGCCGTAAGGTTCGGACGCCTCGGTGTCGAAGGCGGCGGCACAGTTTGAATTGGAAAAAAACCTCCGCAACCCATGGCCCCGACACGGGCGCCTGACACCGTTCTCCCAATTCAATTCATTTACATGTTCCTGACACCGTTCCCTTTACCGTTCCCTCACCTCCGGGATCGCAGAATGCAAAACTCAGAAGCGTGCGCCAGCCCGGCAGGGAACGTCGGTCAGACCTTGGTTCGGGCAGGGATAAAATGTTCTTTGGTAATGCTCTCTTAGTTTAATGATTCCTAAAGCAGGATTGACGTTACGATGCCACTCAACAGGAGTATACTTTGGCCGCATTGGTCCTCAAAAAGGAGATTCCGATATGAAAGGGACCTATCTTCGCATTGCTTTGTTGGGGTTTCTGATTCTACCTGCTTTCGGTTGTGGCGAAAATGCTACCGTAGCGCCCACCCCCTTAACTCCCTGTGTTCCTTCCACCAATGCGGAGTTTGCCTATGCGCTGACAGGCTACGCGGTTTCTATGTACACCGTGAACTCCTGCACAGGGGCCTTCACGGCCACCGCGCCCGCCACCGTCGCGACGGGATATGCGTATCCGCAGCAGGGCGCGGAACAAATGGTCGTCGATCCTCAGGGCGGGTTTGCCTATGTGGCGAACCTGGTCTCCAATGCCTCCGACGAAGCCACCATCTCGATGTACACCATCAATCCGTACACCGGAGTCCTGATCCCAACCACACCGGCCACGGTCCCGACGGGGTTCTATCCGCAGGGAATCGCCATTGACCGCGCGGGGAAGTTCGTTTACACGGCCAATAGCGACGATAACTCGATTTCCATGTTCACCATCAACCAGACAACGGGCGTGCTAACCCCAACCAACCCTCCGTCCGTGTCGACTCTGGCACATGTTTCCACGGGACTTTATTCAAGTCCGGGCTTTTTAACCGTCCATCCCACCGGCAACTTCCTCTACGCCTCCAATCAGGATGACGACACCATTTCGATGTTCACCATCGATCCCACGACGGGAATTCTCACGCCGACCACACCCGCCATTGTCTTCACGGGTCCCAGTCCGTTTCAGGTCGTCGTCACCCCTTCAGGCAAGTTTGTGTATGTGGTGAATAACCTCGCGTCGGGAGGAAGTTCGGACGCCCCCGGTGTTTCACAATACACCGTTGATTCCACCAGCGGAGTCCTGACCCCCAATACCCCGCCCGCCGCTTGGGCCGGGAATGGGCCTACAGCGGTGGCCGTGGACCCGACGAGCAACTTTGCCTACGTGGTCAATCGGGGCGATAACACCGTCTCCATGTTCAGGATTGATCAAACCACAGGCAACCTGCTGCCCAACGGCACTATCGCAACCGGCGTGCAGCCGTTCCGCATCGACTTTGACCCGACGGGCAAGTTTGTCTACGTCACCAATGAGCAGAGCGCGGCATCAATCTACACGGTCGAAAGCAATGGTACGCTGACCGCCGCGGGGATAACGGGAACAAGCACAGGCGCCTTCTCGATTGCCATCACCGCCGTCAAGCAGTAGTAGCGCGTCGATTTTATAAGGCTGTCGGCTCCGTCAAGCAAAATGCGGGGCCGCGCATCAAACTGTGTGCCGTTCAAAGTCTGCGGTTCTTAAAGTGGTAAACGTCCACTCTTTGTGAGCATGCGGCTCCGGCGATCAAACCGGGTACCGCAGCGGTCGCGTTGGCGTAGCGATGAGGTGCGCCTACCTTGCGCTCCCCAGCGGCCCTTCGATTTGGGATTTTCAATTCCTCCGACCACATCATGCCCGCATGGGGGCCTCCTGCCCACGACTCAAGGGCCACAGAGCGAGCTAGCGCATCAGACGTGGCCGCTGTTTGGCTTCGTCTGCGGCTTTTCCCTTGGGCATTAACCGCCATATGAATGCCCGAGAACGTTGTTGCCATGTCAAGAACTGCGGAGGAAGCTGCAGTACGCAACGCGCTACCCCGCTGCGCAGGTTGTTGACAAACCTTCCGGCCCCGGCCTAGACTTCGGACATGAATGTATCCCTTGATCCCACGGTACAAGAGAAGCTGCACCGCTTGGCCGCGGAGCGGGGAAGCGACGCCGAGTCACTGGCGCGTGAAGCCATCGAGCGCTTTGTGAACTACGACGAGTGGTTCATCCGCGAAGTTGAAAAGGGCTTGGTGCAGATCGCGCGCGGCGAGACTCTGAGCCACCAGGAAGTTGGCGAACGCGTTGAGGGATGGTTGGCCGCAAAGCGCCCCCGCACATGAAGATAGAGCTTCGTTGGGCACAGGAAGCGGCCGACGATCTCGAAAATATCGCCGACTATTTATTCCAGAATACGCCAGCACGCGCCGAAGAGCTGGTGCGGCAGATTTACGACGCGCCCCAGACCCTGCTGACCCTTCCATATCGTGGGCGGGCCGGAAGAAAAGAAGGAACGCGGGAATACGTATTGTCCTCCCTTCCCTACATCGTAGTGTATCAAGTTACAGACGAGGTTGTTTTCGTCGTTCGTATCTTGCACGGCGCGCAGAAGTGGCCCTGAGTAGCTTCTCCATTTCGACGGCGAGAGGAAAAGGTTTCAGGTACTTTTTCCGGGGGAAATCGGGAGATCATGTATCCGATTTACCGACATCATAGCTTTCGCCGCCTCCCACTAGGGATTAGCGATTGGGAATTAGATGGAAACGATACCTGACATTGTTTTCCCCTTGGAGTGTAGTTCATTCCCTGTCCCGGTTTTCCCATGAAATACTCTTAAGAGCATTTTATAAAGCTTAACATGCCTTCAAGAGCATTTTGACTTGCCATTTGAAGTCATCGGAGCTATGCTCTTAAGAGCACACTACAGGACTTAACGTGCTCTTGAGGGAACATGGTCGCTCGTAACAATCTGCTAGAGGCCCCGCCTTACGCTGTCGAACAGGCGCTAAGAAACGTAGGCCGCAATCTTCGCTTGGCGCGGCTGCGGCGCAGACAAACTATGGAAGAGGTCGCCGAGAGAATTGGGACTGGGGTCAGAGCCGTGCGCGATGCCGAAAGCGGCAAAGCGTCAACGGGCGTCGGTGTCTACGCTGCCCTGCTCTGGGCATATGACTTGCTCGCTCCGCTTGACGAGCTCGCGGACCCCCTCAAGGACAAGGAAGGCCTCGCACTGGCGGCTGCCAAGGAAAGCAAACGCGCCCGCAAGAGCGGAGATCTGGACAATGACTTCTGATTCTCAGTGCTTCGTCTACATCACCCTGCCGGGAAAGGTTTCAGCCGTGACGGCCGGAAAGTTTGTGCTGGAGCAGACCAGTTCCGGCGACCCTCTCGGCCGCTTTGTCTACGGACAAACCTACCTCGAGAATCCCCATGCGGTTCCGATCAATCCGATGGAACTGAAGCTGTCCAGCACCACCTACAACACCGCAAAACTGAAAGGCGTCTTCGGCGCCTTGCGCGACGCCGGACCTGATTACTGGGGGCGCCACGTCATCGAAAAGCATGCTGCCAAGTTAACCTTGGGAGAAATGGACTACCTCCTGGAATCGCCCGATGATCGCGCGGGCGCGCTGGGCTTTGGGCTTAACAAAGTCCCGCCCGCCCCCCGGAAGAAATTCAACAAGACACTTGACCTCGCCAAACTCCAGGAACTGGCTGACGCTCTGATCAAGAATGAAATTCCCTCAGACCCGGCGGCTCCCCAAGTGCAAGAATTGCTGCTGCTCGGCACATCGATGGGCGGCGCCCGGCCAAAAGCGGTTGTCCAAGACGACGAAGGGCTTTGGATGGCGAAGTTCAACCGACCGGATGACCGGTGGAACTGCGCACGCGTGGAACATGCCATGCTCCGGCTCGCCCGGCAGTGCGGGATCAACACGTCCGAAAGCCGGATAGAAACTGTGGGTGGAAAAGACGTTCTGCTGGTCAAGCGTTTCGACCGTGAAAAGATCACGGAGGGCTACACGCGCGCGCGCATGATCAGCGGCCTGACGGTGCTGCGATCCGACGAAACCCATGACGCCAGAACACCGTGGTCCTATGTGATCCTTGTCGAAGAGTTGCGCCGCATCGTCGCGGAACCGGAAAAACACGCCCGCGAACTCTTCCGGCGCATTTGTTTCAACGCTCTTATTTCCAACCTTGACGACCACCCTCGCAACCATGCGCTCATCGCCAGAAACCTTGACTGGGCACTGTCCCCCGCCTACGACCTCACCCCCTCTCCCGTTGTGAGTCTGGACCGCCGAGATCTGGCGCTTGTATGCGGAGACCAGGGACGGTTCGCCAACGCGAAAAACATTCTTTCCCAACATGCCCGCTTTCTCTTACAGGAGGATGAGGCGCAGAAGATCATCCGAGACACGCGCGAGCAAGTCGGCCACTGGTACGACACCGTTCGCGCCTGCGGTGTCTCAGAGAATGACGCGGAAGCGATCCGAGGCGCATTCATTTATCCCGGCTTTTCCTATTAAGCCTCCAAGTACTCAGCGGGTGAACCTGGGGACAGACGGAACGATACACAGGTTTATTATGTCCATGCCGTGCTTGGGGCCATCCGAAAGCGAAAAAAACAATCTCTACTGCGTTCCGTCAGACTCCATACTTCCTAATGATTGAGGTAGTCACGTCCGCTCGATCAACTCGAGACGGCGAAGAAACCCGGCCCGTATAGAGGCCGAGACCTGCTTGGGAAAACGGGCGGGAAGACGGCCGAGAGTTCGTGCGATAGCCTCTTGACCCGTCTCGCGCAATTCCTTGAAGTTCGAATGCACGATTTCCTCCGCTACTCCTGCCTGTTGTACCCTCTGACCCATCTTCCTTTTTGTTATAAGTGGGTTTTTCTGTCGAACTGCTTGGGATGGTGGCAGTTAGGCGTTCGGTGGCGTTTAGGGCTCCTGACTACAGGGCGGGCAGGGTGACGCCGAGAGCCTGGA
>JBKQVI010000059.1:0-4339 GCA_052139985.1 Terriglobia bacterium | reverse complement strand
GTCGACTCACCTGTCTCTCCTGGGCGCTCACCGCGGCACATGAGTTCACTGTTGCCGACGGACCGTTCAGCGTGGAGTACCTCCACTGGAACACGGGCGCGTATCCGGGAGGCGCGAACCTATCTGCCCGCCAACCTGCCGGGCAATCCGACCTATCGCAAGGTCAACCCCGCCGATTCGCCCATCATGATTCTGGGCCTTACCTCCGACAAATTCGGGCCCGACAAAATCTATGACGAAGCCTCCACGGTCATCGAGCAGAAACTGTCGCAGATCCAGGGCGTCGGGCAAGTCTCGGTCGGAGGTGGCGCTCTGCCGTCCGTACGGGTGGACGCTAATCCCACCCAATTAGCCAGCTACGGACTCACCCTGGCGAATTTGCAGTCCGTGCTGAGCCTTCAGAACTCTGACCTGGCCAAGGGTCAAATCTCTGACGGCATGGTGACCGCAGATATCCTTGCCAATGACCAAATTTCGAAAGCCGCCGATTACCAACCCCTCGTCGTTGGTTATAAGCACGGGGCGGCGGTGCGCCTGTCCGATGTTGCCCAGGTGACCGACTCCGTTCAAAACGTCCGTGCGGCCGGTTATTTGAACGGCAAGCGCGCGATCACCGTCATCATCTTCCGCCAGCCGGGCGCCAACATCATTCAAACGGTTGACGCCATACGCGCGCAACTTCCGTATATCCAGGCCTCCATTCCGCTCGGCATTGACACCACCGTCGTTCTGGATCGCACCCTAACCATCCGCGCCGCGGTCGCGGACGTTGAGCGGACGCTGCTGATTTCCATCGGTCTGGTCATCCTCGTAGTGTTTGTCTTTCTGCGCAACGGCCGCGCCACACTCATTCCCGCCGTCGCCGTGCCGGTCTCGCTGATCGGCACGTTTGCAGTGATGTACCTGTTCGGATACAGCCTCGACAACCTCTCGCTGATGGCCCTGACCATTTCCACGGGATTTGTGGTGGATGACGCCATCGTGGTGATGGAAAACATCACCCGCCATATGGAGGATGGCATGAGGCCCTTTGCCGCGGCGCTGAAGGGCGCGGAGGAAATCGGCTTCACCGTCTTCACCATCAGCATTTCGCTCATTGCCGTTTTTATTCCTCTTTTGTTGATGGGCGGAATCGTGGGCCGTCTTTTTCGCGAGTTTGCCGTCACCCTCTCCACGTCCATTGTTGTGTCCATGATGATCTCCCTCACCACCACGCCCATGATGTGCGCCTACCTGCTCAAAAGCGAGGGCGAGGTAAAACATGGACGCCTCTTCACGGCCAGCGAAAATGTCTTCGAGGGGACGCTGCGGTTGTATCGCGGCACCCTACATTGGGTTCTCGACCATCCGTTACTCACCCTCACGGTACTCTTCCTCACCATCGCGCTCAATGTGGTGGTGATCATCAAGATTTCTAAAGGCTTTTTCCCGGTGGAGGACACGGGAGCGATCTCCGGTAGTGTACGCGGGCCACAGGATTCCTCCTTCCCGGCGATGAACAGCTCTGTTCAGCAGATCATCGGTGTGATCAAGAGTGATCCTGCCGTCGCGAATGTGATTGGGTTTTCCGGAGGCAATGGCGCCACCAATACCGGCTCTCTCTATGTTGCGCTCAAGCCGCTGGCGGAGCGCGGCGCCAGCGCCACTGAGGTTATCAACCGCCTGCGCCCCAAATTGAACCGTCTGCCGGTGGCTTCAGCGTTTCTCCAAGCGGTACAAGATCTGCGCATCGGCGGCCGGTCCAGTAACGCCATGTACCAGTACACCATCCAATCCGACACGACGCAGG
Source organism: Terriglobia bacterium (assembly GCA_052139985.1). Taxonomy (GTDB): domain Bacteria; phylum Acidobacteriota; class Terriglobia; order UBA7540; family UBA7540; genus Bog-366. The sequence continues at coordinate 2,550 of JBKQVI010000059.1, read as the reverse complement.
ATCTCAACAAGTGGGGACCCATCCTTACGAGCGCAATGCAGCACCTGCCCGGTCTTCAGGACGTAAGCTCCGACCAGCAGAATGGCGGTCTGGATGAAATGATGACCTATGATCGCGTTACAGCGGCGAGGCTCGGCCTTACCGCGCAGTCGCTCGACTCGTCGTTATACGGCGCCTTCGGCCAATCGGAAGTGTCCATCATTTACACGCAACTCAACCAGTACTACGTGGTGCTGGAAGTCGCTCCCCAGTTTTGGCAAACCCCGGAAGGGTTGAAAGACCTCTATCTCCAATCGTCGGGCGGCAACAACATTCCGCTGCTCGCGGTGGCCAAGGGAAAAGCCAACACCACACCCCTGGCCGTCAACCATACGGGTTTATTCCCCTCGGTCACCGTGTCCTTTAACCTCGCGGCGAGTAAGTCGTTGAGCGATGCCACGGCGAGCATCGACCAGTTGCAAAAGCGGCTCGGCGCGCCTTCCACGCTACAAGGCTTTTATGCCGGCACGCTTCAGGCCTATCAGCAATCTCTGGGCACCGAGCCCGTGTTGATTCTCACGGCGCTGCTGGCAGTGTACATCGTTCTCGGTATTTTGTATGAAAGCTTGGTCCATCCCCTCACTATCATCTCCTCTCTGCCCTCGGCGAGTGTGGGCGCCATGCTCGCCTTGATGCTCTTTAAGGTGGATCTCAACATCATCTCCATCATTGGCATTGTGCTGCTGATCGGAATCGTAAAGAAGAACGCCATCATGATGATCGATTTCGCTCTGGAGGCGGAGCGCAACGAGGGGAAGCGCCCCTACGACGCGATTACGGAAGCCTGCCTGCTGCGCTTCCGTCCGATCATGATGACGACGATGGCGGCGCTACTGGGAGCGCTGCCCCTGGCGCTGGGAACGGGCACAGGGTATGAGCTGCGCCGGCCCCTGGGCATCACCATTGTGGGAGGGCTGATCTTGAGTCAGATGCTCACCCTCTATACAACGCCCGTGGTCTATCTGACCTTCGACCGGTTGCGGCTACGGCTGCAGGGAAAAGAGCAACCCATCTTTAGCCGTGGGGTTCCAGATGCGGAAGCTTGATAGTCAAGATGACCGAAAAGGTTGCCCGGGGCCAAAGAATCATCCCAGAGGCTGGAGAAGCGACAATTTGACGCCGCGCTGCGGACTCGGGCATGAGCCGGCATTCTCGGGCATGTTTGGACTATCCACAATGCCGGGGCAAGGAAGTCCCAATTTGGGAAATCCTCGGCAGACCGCCTCCCTACACCGAGGTCAGTGGGTGCATATGTTAACGATTTCATTTCATCGCAGAGCCGTAATCTGTCTCGCCTTGACCGGTTGCTTTCTCACCGGGTGCAACGTCGGGCCGAAGTACCACGCCCCGCCCGTGAATCCTCCCGCCGCCTACAAGGAACTCACTCCCGACGATTACAAAAACACGGACGGTTGGAAAGTGGCGCAGCCAAAGGATGATGCGCTTCACGGCAAATGGTGGGAGATTTTTGGCGACCCTCAGCTGAATGCGCTGGAAGAGAAGGTCAATGTTTCTAACCAAACCATCGCCGCCGCTACGGCAAACTTTTTTGCCGCCCGCGCCTTGGTGAAGGAAGCTAGATCCCAGCTTTTCCCCACCGTGACCACCAACCCTGCCATTACCGCGCAGCGGCCATCGGCCAGAGTCTCCACCAGCAAAGCGGCGGGTTCCACAGTCACGCCGGTGGGTACCTATGCCGACTACACATTGCCGTTTGATGCTACCTGGGAGCCGGACTTATTCGGGAGAATTCGGAATACGATCCAATCGGCTGCATATGGAGCCCAGGCCAGCGCCGCGGATTTGGAGAATGCACGCCTGACGGTTCAGGCCGATCTGGCAATAGACTACTTTGAACTGCGCGGGCAGGATGCGCTCAAGCAGTTGTTGGATTCAACTGTAGTCGCTTATCAACAGTCGCTCGATTTCACCAAGGCCCAATATGAGACCGGCATCGGCACGGACGAGGCCGTGGCGGAAGCCGAGACTCAACTCGAAGCCACCGAAGCACAGGATGTCGCTCTGGGCATCCAACGAGCGCAGTTTGAACATGCTATCGCTATGCTGATCGGCCAGCCGGCGTCGACCTTTTCGCTTCCCAGCGAACCGCTCAACTCAAGCCCTCCGGCGATTCCCATCGGTGTTCCATCACAGCTTCTTGAGCGGCGCCCCGACATTGCCTCTGCCGAACGCCTGATGGCTCAGGCCAACGCGCAGATTGGCATTGCGCGAGCGGCATATTATCCCACCATTACGTTAAGCGCCGCGGCAGGGCTGGAAAGCACTGCGTTCACAAGTTGGTTCACCTGGCCGAGCCGCTTTTTCTCAGTAGGTCAGGGTGTAGAGGACGCGTTGGAAGAGTAAGCGCATGAAGTCAGTGGCGTGTGCAGAAACAGCATGTCCCTCCACTCTGCCTCTCATTCCCAGGGGGGATGAGAGACTCCCGTAGGGATGACAATTCCAAACCGAGCGTCGCTCGAATGGACAGCCGAGGGCGGCTGTCCCCACACA
>JBKQVI010000058.1:0-31391 GCA_052139985.1 Terriglobia bacterium | reverse complement strand
GTGCGGTTGCTGCCGCCTTTCAATTACGCGGGCATCGTGGATCGGTTTGGCCAATACACGCGTGCGGATTGGCCGGGCAAGGTTCATGACGATCGGGGTCTCCTGGCGCAGAAGCAGCAGGAAGAGGAAGCGATCGAAGCCCACCCCACGGTCGCCGATCGCGACGAGTATGGAGGCTGGGCGTCAGGCCCGAAAGTCGCAACAACCGGCTTCTTCGGCACGGTGAAACGCGGGGGAAAATGGTGGTTGGTGGATCCGCAGGGTCGTCTATTCTTTTCGCTGGGAATCGACGTCATGAATACCGGCCCGGACCGGGGCGACTACACCTTGGTGGAGGGCCGTAAGGCGATGTTTACCTGGCTGCCTGCCGGTGACGATCCGCTGAGCAAGTACTACGGTTACGAGAACCGCGTCCTTTACGGGCCCGTCAAGAAGGGGCAGAGTTACAGCTTCTACCTGGCGAATCTGCACAGGAAGTACGGCCCCAACTGGCTGGAAGCTTGGCGGACCTCCTCCCTTGACAGGCTGCGTGCTTGGGGATTCAATTCGATCGGCAACTCGTCCGACCCTGCCCTCTACGCTTACAAGAAGGCGCCTTATACGGCAACCATCAGGATTCAGGGAAACTATGCGCGTGTTGCCAGTGGCCTCGATTACTGGGGCAAGATGCACGATCCGTTCGACCCGGAGTTTGCCAAAGCTGTTGATAGAAGTCTCGATCAGGGTACCGAGAACAATCGCGATGACCCCTGGTGCATTGGGTACTTCGTTGACAATGAGATTTCCTGGGGGAGTGGCAACGGGTCTGACAAGGAGCATTTTGGCTTGGTGTACGGGACGCTCTCCGGCGGCCAGGATTCGCCCGCCAAGAAGGCGTTGGTTGAGCAATTGCAGTCGCGTTATGCAACGGTCGAGCAACTGAATAAGGCTTGGGGCGCCACCTTTGCCTCCTGGCCGGCCTTGCTGGAGCAGCCTTATCACGCACCCTCTTCGCTCGCGGCGCCGATGAAGGATGACTTCAGCAGGTTTCTGACGGCGTTTGCGGACCAGTATTTCAAGACGGTCCGCGAGGCTTTTAAGAAGTACGACACCCATCACCTTTATCTCGGTTGCCGCTTTGCAGGATCATGGCAAACCCCGGAAGCGGTGAATGCGGCAGCGCGCTACGCCGACGTGGTGAGCTTCAACATTTACCGCTCGCATCTCGACCCGGAGGAATGGGCCTTTGCCACATCCCTGGACAAGCCCTGCATTATCGGGGAGTTTCACTTCGGGGCGGTGGACCGCGGCATGTTTCACAGCGGCCTCGTGACTGCCCCCAGTCAGCAGGCGCGAGCGGCCATGTATAAACAGTTCATTGAAACCGTTGAGGATAATCCGGCCTTCGTGGGATGCCACTGGTTTCAGTATTACGATGAGCCGCTGACTGGCAGGCCTTTGGACGGGGAGAACTACAACATCGGTTTCGTTACTATTACCGACACGCCTTACCCCGAAATGGTGGAAGCCGCGAGAGCCGTCCAATCGGAACTCTATTTGCGTCGAGGTGGAAAGTAGGAAGTTTTCAAACCACGGGTTACAAGGAGAACTCGACAAATGCGGAAACACATCTATTTGAGCATCACGCTGATCATCCTTTCGTCCTTAATATCCTTGAGCTGCGGTAGTAAACCCCCAGTTGTCCCGGCGCCGGCGGCCGCGGTAGAGAAGCGCATTCTGGGTGTTAGTGCCTGGTCGAATCCTAACTACGAACTGATGAAGCAGGGCGGCATCGGGTGGGTAAGGCTATTGTTCGAGTTCCCGTTCGAGGACAAAGTCGGCGGAAAACTCACCGGCCAGTTTCTGAAGGAGCTCGATGAGGCCAAGAAAGCCAGGCAAGCCGGCCTGAAGATCATGGGGGTCACTCCCCTCGCCGGGGTGCTGGCATATGACGAAAAGGACAAGAAGACAGCCTGGCGCCCCCATATCCCGGAGTGGGCCGGACCTATCGATAGCGATGGTTACTACGACACCTTCCAAAAGGGTTGTGAGGAACTGGGCCGGCAGACCAAGGGCATCGTGGACATGTGGCAAGTTTCGAATGAAATGGACATCCCTGATTTTCGTGGTCCTCTGTCCATCGAGCAGGCGGAGCGGTTTATGACGGCGGGGGCGCGGGGCCTGAAGGCAGGCAATCCCGACGCGAAGACCGATATCAACCCGGCAGAGCTGAAGGGTGGGGAACAGTTCTTTCGCGACATCTACACCAAACCCGATAATCCCTTCGACTACGCCGGCATCGATGGCTACTTCGGGTCGTGGCAGCCAGGCGGGCCGCAGGATTGGGTCCCGGTGATCGAGAAGATCCATGAGATCACGGGCAAGCCCGTGCTGATCAATGAATGGGGATACTCCTCCATTGCGGGAAGCGGAATACCGCTGAAGAAGAAGATCGGGAATCCGATCTGTGACACGCAAAAGTGGAAGAACGTGTGGGGCAAGGGGCATACGCCGGAAGAGCAGGCCGCGTATGTCGAGATCGCCCTGAAGATCTTCGGGACTTACCCCAACGTGGTCGGATGCTTCTTTTACGATTGGGGCGACGACGCGGTTTGCTACCACTGCGGGCAGAAGGGTTGCCCGAGCGAGTGCGGTTGGGGCATGACGGATCCGCTGGGGAAACCGAAACCAGCCTTCGATGTTTTCAAGACCCTGTCGGCGCAGTACTTCTGATCGCGGTCCGAGGCGTTGATTTTCGGCTGCACACCTCAAGCGTTGCCTCGCGAGAATGGGTTTAGGTGTAGCGCCGCCCTTGAGGGCGACAGGTGGAGTTTCTACATTTCTGTGAGGGCAACGTTGAACGGGGAAACGATGGGAAACGCGAATTTCCTTCCCTCGCCCCTGTGGGGGAGAGGGTGGCTCGCATCCGGCGTTCTCATCAGCCGGGGCGAGACGGGTGAGGGGGTCGAAACCGTGGGTTCTCCACCTCCTTATCGGAAAGCGCGCTCCCTCGCACGCACGACGGGACAGATGGATAACGCCCGCGAGCTTCGCCGCTGGTCAACGGAAGCGGTACAAGCCGCGTGGCATTTGCTTCGCAAGTTGAGGTTAAGGGATTCCGGTTCCGCCGCCAGCATCCTGTGGAACCGTACCTTGCCGACTTTTGTTGCCGGGAGCGGCGCCTGATCGTCGAGCTTGACGGCAGTGTGCATGGGCAGCCGAGCCAGGCGAGCAGAGATGCGCTACGGGATGCGGGCCTGAAAGCCCGCGGATATACCGTGCTGTGAATTTCCAACGGCAGGGTTCTCGAAGCGCCGGAGCCGTTTGTGGAAAAAGTGGTGGCCCTGGGATGGTCGCTACCGGAGGCGTTGGGCTGAGCAGGCTTGGGTTTTGACCCCCTCACCCGGCCCGCCCCCGCTGGTGAAAGCGCGGGTGGCGGTCCACCCTCTCCCCCAGGGGGGCGAGGGAGGAGATTTTTGTTGGAGCGTTTCGAAATGTAGAAACTTCAGGCGCCGCCCTTGAGGGCGGCAGGTGGAGTTTCTACATTTGTGCGACGGCAAGGTTAGATGAAAAGGCGATGCGAGACGCTAATCCCGATCCCTCTCCCCTTTGGGGGAGAGGGTGGCTCGCATCCGGCGTTCTCATCAGCCGGGGCGGGCCGGGTGAGGGGGTCGAAGCCGTGAGTTCTCCACATCCTTACCGGAAGACGCGCTCCCTCGCCCGCACGACGGAACAGATTGATAAAGCCCGCAAGCTTCGTCGCTCGTCCACGGAAGCGGAACAAGCCGCGTGGCCTTTGCTTCGCAAGTTGAGGTTAAAGGGATTCCGGTTCCGCCGCCAGCATCCTGTACGAGTCATCCCGAGATTCTTCGTGAAGCGCGAAGATTTTGTGGCACGGGCGTCTCGCCCGTGCTCGAGCATGGCCGGGACGGCCATGGCACGGCTTTGGTTGCGGCTCTGCCCCGCTGTGGGACCGTGCGTTGCCGACTTTTGTTGCCGGGAGCGGCGCCTGATCGTCGAGCTTGACGGCAGTGTGCATGGGCAGCCGAGCCAGGCGAGCAGAGATGCGCAACGGGATCTGTACCTGAAAGCCCGCGGATATTCCGTGCTGCGAATTTCCAACGGCAGGATTCTCGAAGCGCCGGAGCTGTTTGTGGAAAAAGTGGGGGCCATGGGGTGGTCGCTACCGGAGACGTTGGGTTGAGCACGCTCGGTATTGGACCCCCTCACCCGTCCCGCCCCCGCTGGTGAAAGCGCGGGTTGCGGTCCACCCTCTCCCCCAGGGGGGCGAGGGATGAGATTATTGTTGGAGCGTTTCGAAATGTAGAAACTTCAGGCGCCGCCCTTGAGGGCGGCAGGTGGAGTTTCTACATTTGTGCGACGGCAAGGTTGGATGAAGAGACGATGCGAGACGCTAATCCCGATCCCTCTCCCCTATGGGGGAGAGGGTGGCTCGCATCCGGCGTTCTCATCAGCCGGGGCGGGAAGGGGGCCCCACGCCTTGCTTGTCGTGGGGGTGAGGGGGTCGAAACCGTGAGTTCTCCACATCCTTACCGGAAGACGCGCTCCCTCGCACGCACGGTGGGGCAGATTGATAAGGCCCGCGAGCTTCGTCGCTCGTCAACGGAAGCGGAACAAGCCGCGTGGCATTTGCTTCGCAAGTTGAGGTTAAAGGGATTCCGGTTCCGCCGCCAGCATCCGGTGGGACCGTACATTGCCGACTTTTGTTGCCGGGAGCGGCGCCTTATCGTCGAGCTTGACGGCAGCGTGCATGGGCAGCCGAGCCAGGCGAGCAGCGATGCGCAACGGGATCCGTACCTGAAAGCCCGCAGATATACCGTGCTGCGAATTTCCAATGGCATGGTTCTCGAAGCGCCGGAGCTGTTTGTGGAAAAAGTGGTGGCCATGGGGTGGTCGCTATCGGAGGCGTTGAGTTGAGCACGCTCGGTACTGGACCCCCTCACCCGGCCCGCCCCCGCTGGTGAAGGCGCGGGTTGCGGTCCACCCTCTCCCCCAAGGGGGCGAGGGATGAGATTTTTGTTGGAGCGTTTCGAAATGTAGAAACTCCAGGTGCCGCCCTAAAGGGCGGCGCTACGTCCAAATTAGGACACTACCAAGCTGCGTAACGAGTTTCGAATTTCCAGTTTCGATTCGGGAGGGAGCCAAAGGATGAATCAAGTTCTCGTGGTGGACGACGAAGCGGCCATGCGCGTAGCGCTGGAGGCGAATTTCCGCCGCCAAGGATGGAGGGTGACGACGGCGGGCGGAACCAGCGAGGCGCTTGAGCGCTTCCGTCTGGCGCCTTGCCCGCTGGTGGTTACCGATATGCGGATGCCGGACGGCGACGGGTTGCGCGTCATGCAAGGCGTGCGCGCCCTGGCGCCGGATACCGCAGTAATCTTTCTGACCGCGTTTGGCAATGTTCCGGAGGCTGTCAATGCCATGCGGGAAGGAGCTTGCGATTACCTGGTAAAACCGATCTCGTTCGAGCAATTGAAGCAAGCGGCGGCGCGCGTCCTCAGCATGCGGATGAGCGTCGGCCCGGCGCCGAGCCAGGGGGACTTTATCGGCAGCTCGATGGTGACCCAGCGCCTGATCGAGCGTGCCCGGCAAGTGGCGCGCACCGACGCGGACATCCTTATGGAAGCGGAGAGCGGCACGGGCAAGGAACTGCTTGCGCGGCTGGTGCACCGCTCCAGCCCACGCAGCCAGCGTCCCTTTGTGGCGGTGAACTGCGCGGGTTTTCCCGACACGCTACTGGAAAGCGAGTTGTTCGGGCACGTGCGCGGCGCCTTTACCGGGGCGATGACCTCCAAGGCGGGGAAATTCGAACTGGCGCACACCGGCACTCTGCTGCTGGATGAGATTGGCGAGCTGCCCCTCAGCCTTCAGCCTAAACTGCTGCGCGTGCTGCAAGAAAGGGAAATCGATCGGCTGGGTGACACTCGCCCCCTGCACATTGATGTGCGGGTGATCGCCACCACCAACCGCCCCTTGGGAGCGATGGTGGCGGAAGGCAAATTCCGCGCCGACCTTTTCTTCCGGCTCAATGTGATCCCCCTTTCGCTTCCCGCTTTGCGCGAACGCCGCGAAGACATTCCGGATCTGGTGAGTCATTTCGTACGCAAATATGCGCCGGGCTCCCGCTCCAACGTCGTGCGGTTTTCGCCGGAACTCACCGCGCGGCTCCAGGATTACGAATGGCCTGGAAACGTCCGCGAATTAGAGAATTTTGTGCGCCGCGCTTTGGTGCTTGCTCCCGGCCCGGTGGTGGGTCTGGAACTGCTTCCAGAAGCCTGTTTTCAGAGTGGAGATACCTCACTCGAAGGAATCGAGGCGGGACGAACCCTGCGCGAGCTTGAGCGTTCACTTCTAGAAAAAACCCTGGATGCGACCGGAGGCAATCGCACCCGCGCCGCGGGAATGTTGGGCGTCAGCCTGCGAACCGTACGCAATAAGATTCGCGAGTTCGGTCTGCCTCCCCGGAGGACGGTATGAATTGGATTGAAACCCCTTCCATGCAACGTTTGGAGCATTTCCTGGATCTAGTGACATTTCGTCATGAATTGATTTCGAGCAATTTGGCGAACGTCGACACGCCGGGGTATCGCACCCAGGATGTTGACTTCGAGGGTGAGATGCGGCGTGCCGAATACGGAATCGAAAGTGACCCGGGTTCGCCCCACGTGCGGGAAGTCAAAGGGTTGATCGAGCGTCCGGACGGCAACAACGTGAGTTTGGATCGCGAGACCTTGGCGCTGGCGCAAGTTCAGCTTCAGTACCACGCCGGAGTGGAGTTGCTTCGCAACGAGATCCACACGCTCCAATCGGCAATCAACGAAGGGAAATAAAACCATGAATCTCTTTGGAGTCCTTGATATCAGTGCATCCGCACTGACCGCCGAGCGCGAGCGCGCGGAAGTGACGGCCAGCAACATGGCGAATGCCGAGACCACCCACACTCCCGGCGGCGGCGCCTACAAGAAACAACTGGTGGTGTTTGGGACGGAGCGCCCGGCACGAGGAAAGTTTGCGCTCACCCTGGCAAACTTCAGCGATCTCCACGCGCAGGGAGTAAAGGTGGAAAAGGTGGTCCAGGACAAGGCCCCGGCCGTGCGCCGGTATGAGCCCGGCCATCCGGATGCCGACGCCGACGGGTACGTCTCTTTCCCGGACATCAACCCGGTGGAAGAGATGGTCAACTTGATGGGGGCAGCCCAGGCCTATCAATTGAATGTGTCGGCGGTCCAGGCCACCAAAGCCATGATTTCGGAGACGATTCAGATTCTCACGTAACAGATATAGGAGCAAGGAGTTAGGAGCCAGGAGTAAGAAGTGAGAAGGCGGCTGCAAGGCAATTTAAGTCAAAATGTCCGACTTGTCGGGGCGTAGCCCACTTCGGGCAATATCGGGCAATCGCCCATTATCCATCATCCTCTTGGCTCCTGACTTCTGACCAATTTGGCTGGAGGTAAACGGCGGTGGGCAACACAATTTCAGGTTTGCCGCAAATCGACTGGGGAAACGTCCAACTCGACGTTCGCACGCCTTCCAGCGACCGGTCGGAATTCTTCCAGACGCTGGAAGGCGCAATGGATAAGGTCCAAGAGATTCAAACCGGGGCGGACCAGCAGGTGGCCAGCGTGCTGCAAGGGAGCGGGCAGGACCTCCACTCGGCGTTGGTGGCGGTGGAAAAAGCAGATTTATCTTTTCAGTTAATGATGCAGGTGCGCAACAAAATCGTGCAGGCGTACCAGACCATTTCCCAGATGCAGTTTTAGCTTCTTAAGCCATGGCCGTGAACGCAGAGCAAGTGTTCAAACAAATCGCGACCTTCGTCCGGGGCCTCACCTTGCGGCAGCAGATCACGATAGCGGTGGGGGTTGCCGCAGTCGCGGGAACCATCTGGGTCTTCGTCGCCTTGCTGGACAAGTCTGACTACAAAACTCTTTACTCCGGCCTGTCCTCCAATGATGCGCAGTCTTTGTCTCACCGATTGTCGGAAAAGAATATTCCGTTTGAGTTGGCAAGCGACGGAACCAGCATCCTTGTGCCCGCCGACCAGCTCGACAAAGCTCGTCTGGATTTGGCTGCCGAAGGGATGCCGCAGACCGGCCGGCTGGGGTTTGAGCTTTTCGACAAGCCGAATTGGGCAGGCAGCGACTTTGCCGAGAAGGTGAACTACCAGCGGGCTCTGGAAGGCGAGCTTGAGCGAACTATTCAAACCCTGGGGGAAGTTGAGGCGGTGCGGGTACACCTGGTGTTGCCCCAGGAATCGCTTTTCACCGAGCAGGAGCGTGAAGCCAAGGCCTCCGTGGTCATTAAGCTCAAGGCGGGGAGGCTGGGCGATGAGGCCCAGGAGGCGATCATGCACTTGGTGGCGAGTGCGGTGGACAACCTCAAGCCCGAAAACGTGACGCTCATCAACGCGGATGGAGGGATGCCGATTTTGGCGCGCGGCGGCGACTCGACTAATCGACCGCGGACTTGGGCGGAATATGAATTGGCCCTGGCGCAGAAGGTTATCGCCACCCTGGAACCCATCGTGGGACCGGGAAAAGCCCGCGCTAACGTCACCGTTGAATATGACCTCGCCACGAGTGATAGCATGTCGGAAACGTACGACCCAAATGGGGCTGTAGTCTTGACCTCCCAAATCTCCGAGGAGCGTGAGGGCGAATCCGCAGCAGAGGGTACCCCCGGCACTACCTCCAATGTCCCCGGAAAGCAACCCACTGCCGCGCCGAAACCAGCCACGCCCCCGGACGCCGAGTCTCAGGGTCTCCACACGGAGAGCAAAACTTTCGCCGTGACCAAGACAGTGCGCCACTCAGTGCAACCGTCTGGAACCCTTAAACGAATTACTGCTGCGGTGCTCGTGGACGACGCAACGGAAACGAAGAATGACAATGGCCAGAAAACGGAATCGCGTCGGAAGCGGACGCCGGAGGAGATGAAACAGATCGAAGATTTGGTGGCAGCGGCGATCGGAGTGGATGCCACACGCGGCGACAAGGTTGCGGTGGAGAACCTCTCGTTCCAGACTCTGCCCATTGAAACGCCCACTCCGCCAACACTAACTGAGCGTGTGGTCCCCATCGTGGACAAATGGATCAACGTCATCCGCTACGGGGCGCTGGTCCTCTTATTTCTGCTGATTTACGTGCTTGTCCTGCGTCCCATCCAACGCCAAATTGTGACCACGTTCCAAGAACTTCCGCGACAACTGGGAATGGGCAAGTCTACTCGCGAAGCCTTGCCTGGAAGTGCGCCCGGCGCGCCTGTCACAAAGACTGGCGACACGTCTGAGCTGGAGACCTCGCTGCAACAGTTAGGGGATTCTCCGACCGAAGCCAAAAGAGCCATTATGCTCAAAAAGAGCCTGTTGGAGAAGGTCAAGAAAGAGCCCGCGACCGCCAGCCGGTTGATCCAGAACTGGATGCGGCAGGAGGGTAAATGATGGCGGCAGCCGCGGAGACCGCGAAAGCCCCGCCGGGTCAAAACCTCTCCGGGATTCGCAAGGCCGCCATCCTCCTTGTCCTTCTAGGGGACGAGGCTGCAAGCTTGGTATACAGAAACCTGCCGGAAGAAGATTTGCAAATGCTCACGGAGGAGATCTCGGAACTGGAGTATATCTCTCCAGAAACGGGCGCCCAAATCCTTCAGGAATACTATCGCTTAACCGTGACGGAGGAGTACCTTGCGCAAGGCGGGTCCGAATACGCTCGAACCCTTCTGGTGAAAGCCTTCGGCGAGGATGGAGCGAAGCACCTCCTCCAACAGATTCAGAGCTTTCAGGAAGCCCGTGCAACCAATCTTGACTCCCTGCAGAGAGCCGACCCGCAACAACTTGTGATGTTCGTGGAAGGCGAACACCCTCAAACCATCGCCCTAGTCCTGGCGCATATGGGGTTGAAGTCGGCGTCAGAGATTCTCTTGCTCCTTCCTGACAAAACGAGGGCGGAAGTAGTGCGAAGGCTCGCCGAGATGCACCAGTTCTCTCCGGAGATGGTCCAAAAGATTTCGCTGGTGCTCAACAAGAAACTCAAGGCCTTGGGAGAACAGAACCGCCGCGCGTACGGCGGCATTAAAGCCGTCTCCGATATGCTCAACCGGGTCGAGCCCGGTACGGTCAAATCTATTCTGGAGGCAATTGAGCAGGACGATCCCACGCTGGCTCTCAGTATTCGCAATTTGATGTTTACCTTCGAGGATTTCCTTTCTGTACCCGAGAGCAGCATGCGCGAGCTTTTGAGTCATTTGGACAAGAAGAGCTTGGCCTTGGCCCTCAAGGGGTCTTCAGAAGATATGAAGAATCACATTTTCAAGACCATGTCATCGCGCGCTTCTCAGATGTTAAAGGAGGACATGGAGGCGCTAGGGCCAGTGCGCTCCAAGGAAGTGACTACCGCCCAGCAGGAAGTCGTTCAACAGGCAAGAAAGCTCGAAGCGGAAGGGAAATTGACTTTGAAGAGTTTTGGGGATGATGCGTATGTTGTCTAATTCTAGCCCGCCTGATAATGAAACTGATTCTCCAGCGCAAGCGTATGTGTACCCGCCTCCTCTTGTTCCTGGGTCAGGGGCGAAGCCGCCCTCGTCCGGCGGCGCCCCTTCCACCTTGGAACGCCTCTGGACTCCCGATGCCAAGCCGTCTCCGTCGGGCCCGCCGCCAGTTAGCGAAGACCAGATTCGAGTGCGGGAAGCGCGCGCCCGAAAGGAGGGACGGGATGAAGGGCTGGCGCAGGGTCTGGCGGAATTTGAAAAAAAGCTAGCAGGCGAGAAGCAAGCGTTGGTTCAGGCGGTTCGCGAGTTTTCCCGGGAGCGCGAGACCTACTTCCAGCGGGTGGAGGCGGAGGTGGTGGGCTTAGCCGTCGCAATTGCCCGCAAGATCTTGCATCGGGAGGCTCAGGTTGACCCGTTGCTTCTGGCGGGCGTCGTGCGCGTAGGTATCGATAACGTGGCTGCTGGGACGCGTGTCCGGTTGCGGGTTCACCCGGACCAGATTCAGGCTTGGCACGATTTTTTTAGCCAACAGCCCGACTTGAAGTTGCTTCCCGAACTGATGGGCGACGCCACGCTCGGCCTCGGCCGTTGCCTGCTGGAAACGGAATTGGGATCGACCGACTTAACTCTCGAAACCCAACTCAAGGAGATCGAACAGGGCTTTTTCGACCTGCTGGCGCAGAGACCGAGAAAGCAGTGAAACGTGACGAGTGACAAGTGACGAGCGGGGAAACCGCCGATTGCCGTTTTTCGATTTTCGATGGCAAGGCGTTAGCTACCAGTTATCAGGTGTGCGTAAGAGCTTCGACCGACGATAGACAAGTGAAAACTGGAAACTCCCTGCAGGTCAAATCGGCAATCGCCAATCGAAAATCGGCAGTGTCGCTCCCTCCAGGTTTCTTATGAAAGACTTTTCGCTGCTGGCCCCTTACTTCCGCCGCTTGGAGAGCCTCTCCACGGCGCGTTGGTATGGCCGGGTCACCAAAGCGGTGGGACACATCGTAGAGTCTGAGGGACCCTACTGTTCCCTCGGTGAGTGCTGTGACGTTTTTGGCCCTTCCGGCGAGGCCCATGCCGGAGAAGTGGTGGGCTTCCGTGGTAGCACCGTCCTCTCGATGCCCCTGGAGCGGCTGAGTGGCATTCGCTACGGTGATCGCATCGCCACCTGGGGCGCCAAGGCAACCCTGCGCGTGGGGGACGAGCTGCTGGGCCGCGTGATTGATGGCCAGGGCAAGCCGCTGGATTCCCGCCCCGACTACCACGCTCGTGAAGACTGGCCGCTGCACTCTCTGGGTCCTTTGCCGCTTGAACGCCAGTCGATTCGCGAACCCTTGGGCTGCGGGGTGCGCGCCATTGATGCTTTTCTTACCTGCGGCCGCGGCCAGAGGGTGGGTGTTTTCGGCGGCAGCGGAGTGGGGAAGAGCACTCTGATCGGATTGATGGCCCGCGGAAGCGCCGCGGATGTGACCGTCATGGCGCTGGTGGGAGAGCGCGGGCGCGAAGTGCGAGAATTTCTGGAAGGAACCCTGGGGGACGAAGGCCGGCGGCGCTCGGTGGTTGTGGTGTCAACGTCGGATCAATCACCGTTGTTGCGAATCCGCGCTGCCTTGGTGGCGACGACTGTCTCCGAGTACTTCGCCATGAAGGGAAAGAACGTCCTGCTGGTGGTCGATTCCTTGACTCGCTTCGCCATGGCGCAACGTGAAATAGGCTTGGCGGCCGGTGAGCCTCCCACGGCAAAAGGCTACACTCCCTCGGTGTTCACCTTGCTGGCGCAGCTTATTGAGCGGGCCGGTCACTTCAATGGTGGAAGCATCACGGCCTTCTATACCGTGCTGATGGAGGGGGACGACCAGCAGGATCCCCTCGTGGATGCCGTCCGAGCACTGCTTGACGGTCACATCATGCTCGACCGCCGCCTCTCGACCCAAGGCCACTACCCTCCGATTTCTATTCTGGACAGCCTGAGCCGGTTGATGCCGGCGGTTTGTCTTCCTGAGCATCTGGAAAAGGCGCGCCGGCTGCGAAAACTTCTGGCCGCCTACACCGCGTCGGAGGATTTGATTCGAGTGGGGGCCTACCAAAAGGGTCTTGACCCGGTTCTGGATCAGGCTATTGAGGTTACACCGGCGTTAAACAAATTTCTTCAGCAGCGGGGAGATGAAAAGGCGCCTCTAAACAATACGCTGGCTGCCCTCCAGGCGCTGCCCGGTTGAGTAATTGCGGATTTTAGATTTTGGATTGTGGATTAGAGAACACGACGTAGCCGTGCTGCAACCAAGGCCAGGCTTTCGGTATTCTCTGTGTCTTTGCAGCTTCAACACAGAGCACACGGAGTGACTCTGTGTCCTCCGCGCCGCGAAGGATTTCACACCGAGGTCGCGGGGGTTCTCAGTGACCTCTGTGTCTGATCCTTTCTAAACACGAAGGGCACAGAGAGCCTGGTGTGCGTTGTGGCGATTCTTCCTCGTGTGCTTCCATCCAAAATCCAAAATGGCGTGGCCCCATGCCTTTACGATTCTCTTTACAAGCCGTACTCCGACTGCGCGAGAGCTTCGAGCGGCGGGAGCAACAGCGCCTCGAAGTCGTCACGCGAGAGTTCGTCAAGGTGAAACAGCAGTGGGAGCAAGCGAAACTCGATCGGGCCAATACCGTTGTCCAGTTACAAAAAAAACTCCGCCAGGGCGTGACCGCGGTGGAAATGCAATTCGACTTGGCATGCGACCGTGCGCGACTCCGGCGAATCGAGGCATTGAACGGCCACCTGGTAAAGATCGAAGACTTGCGGCGCCGCCAACTTGAGGCCTTTCGCAAAGCCCAGCAGCAGCGCAAGATTCTGGAGAATCTTCGCGACCGCCAACTTGCCGCCTATCTCCTGGTCCAAACTCGAAGAGAGCAGCAGCAGATGGATGATAGGTTTCTCATTACGCAAGCCGGGCGGGTTTCCAACTCGTAGCTCATCGATTGTCCGACGTGAGCAGAGAGAGCGGCGGCTCGACTTTGGATGGCAACCACCTCACGACGACGGCTCGTTTTCGGCGAGATACATGATGCCAAACTGGTAAATTTCCCGGTTGGGCGTCTTGCAACTGTGGGCGGTGCGCGCGTCGACAAAAACATTCAGTGCCCTGGATGAATAAGGGACCGCAACTTGGATGTAGGAACCGGTGGCGTAGTGCCGGCGGCTAGTGAAACGCAGCCCGCCGCGGGAGATATCGATGGTGGTCGCAACTTCGTCGTCTGACCCGGCTTGGCGTACACATGCGGGTATCTCCGCCGCCACCCGGCGATGTTTCCGCTGGTTATTGGCTGGGGGGGAAGGTGCGCCCGCCAACCTTGTGGGATTCGCCGGTGCTAACTCGATCTGCCTCGCTGTCTCTTGCTGCGACTCCGACCAAATTGTGGACTTCCCGCACTTGTCGCAACGGAGGGAAAGCTGGCGGTTGGCGCTGTAAACCTCCAGTTCCAATGAGTCAAGATGCACAACCCGACGGGTCGCGCAGACTTTGCACTCAAGCAACGCTCTCCCCGCAGTGCCTTGGTCCGGGGGCAATGATGGAAAATAGACATCCCAGAACCCCACCGCAGGCTTCCGGAATGCCACACTGAACACCTGCAGCCCCCCCTGCTTCCCGGTTTGCCCCACGACGAGGCATTCTGCTACGTGCGGAACACGGGTCCGTAAACGGCGGACAGTGATTTCCTGACCAGGCCCGAACTCGGTCTTGAGCGTCATCGACGCCCCATGCTGAGAGACCGTTACCGTGGTAGTGTCTTCCGAAAAAGGTTGTCCAGCGGCGTCCGTTCCGGAAATCGAAACCGGCAGGGTAATAAAGACACGATCGGTGCGACGTTTGTCGGTCACTGCCATTGCTCCGCCTCCCATGAAATCGCGGTGCTCTAAGTACCGAAACTGAATAGCCCGAAGCCAATAGGGTGTGTGGCTCAACCGTAAAGCCGAAGGTGCAACGGGCCGATGGCACAGGCTCAGAAATGTGCTTCGAAGCGCGCCTACGCGTATTTCGTTCGTTTTCGCTCGCTCAATCCTCGGATCGCCAATTGAGAAACGGACTATTCTGCACGGCAGAAAGCCAAAGTGCAAGTGCCTGTAGCGTGCGTGCATCGCTCAGTCGAAAATGTCACCTGCGGGTACCGTTGGACGATCCTGTTGACTTTTGCGTTCTGCTTGTACAATATATGGCTATGTCATATATGGACTCACGAGTTTTGGATCGAGAATTGAAGAAAGGAAGCGCGGAGCTGTTGATTCTTTCCCTGGTTGAAGCGCGCCCCCGGCACGGCTACGAAATCAGCAAGCTGATCGAGCAGCGCTCCGACGGGGCGGTCCGCTTTCACGTGGCGTCGCTTTACCCGCTGCTCTATCGCCTGGAAAAGCGCGGTTGGATTGATGGCCGCTGGGTGGAAAAGGCCGGACAGCGGCGACGGCGCTATTACCGCTTGACCGCGGAGGGGCGGAAGGTCCTGGCGTCGCAGCGTAAGGGCTGGCAGGTATTCGCCGCGGCCATCAACCGCATCGCGGGAGTCGAACATGCCTGATTGGAAGGAAGAAATCTCAAGGCAGCTTGCCAGTCTCAATCTATCGCCGGTGCGCGAGGCGGAGATTGTTGAAGAACTCGCGCAGCATCTGGACGACCGCTATCGCGAGTTGCTGACGGGTGGAGCCACCGAGCCGTGCGCCCATCGCATGGCCTTGGAGGAGTTAAGCGACAAAGAACCGCTGGGTCGCGAGTTCCACAGGTTGGTGCGGGGAGTAACCCACGAACCTATAGCCTCAGGAACAGGGGAGCGCCGAGGCATCATGCGAGACGCTTGGCTCGACCTGTGCTACGCCGCGCGATCGCTCCGCCTTAACCCAGCCTTTGGGCTCGTGGCCATCCTGTCACTTGCCCTCGGCATTGGCGCCAACACTGCGATCTTCCAACTGCTGGATGCTGTCCGGTTGCGCACGCTTCCGGTGGAAAACCCGCAAGAACTCGTGGCGATCCAGCTCGCCGACCGGACCGGCTGGAGGGGAAGCCAGCAAACTTATTACCCTGCGCTCACCAATCCGCTTTGGGAGGAGACGCGGAATCGCCAACAGGTTTTTTCCGGGATGGTGGCTTGGGCGGACGACTTCTTCAACCTCGTCCCAGCGGGTGAATTGCGCCCCGGCCGGGGACTGTGGGTAAATGGTGATTTCTTTTCCGTCCTGGGCGTGCGGCCGATGGTTGGGCGTGTGTTCACACGGGCAGACGATCACCGGGGCTGTGGCCTGCCGGGCGCGGTGGTCAGCTACGCATTCTGGCAGCGCGAGCTAGGCGGGAACGCTTCGGCAATCGGCAGGAAGCTGACCATTGATGATCACATCGTTGAAATTATCGGTGTCACCCCCGCAAATTTCTTCGGTTTGGAGGTAGGGCGCTCGTTCGATGTAGCGCTTCCGATCTGCTCGCAGGCGGTCCTGGGAGGCGAAAACAACTGGCTTGACGCCGGCACTGTCTGGGAGCTCAGCGTCATGGGCCGCCTGAAACCGGGTATCTCACTCCCGCAAGCCGCCGCACAATTACGCGCGGCGTCACCCGGGATTTTTCAGGCGACGCTGCCCAAGAACTATCCGCGTGAGAACGTAAAAGACTACCTCAAATTCAAGCTGGCCGCGGACGCCGGCGGGAACGGTGTTTCCTGGCTGCGTGACCAGTATGAGAATCCTCTTTGGTTCTTGCTGGCGACGGCCGCATTAGTCTTGCTCATCGCCTGTGCAAACCTTGCGAACCTGCTGCTGGCGCGCGCCAGCGCTCGAGAAAAGGAAGTCGCCGTGCGTCTGGCGCTAGGCGCCTGGCGCGGCCGCCTCATCCGCCAAATGATGGCGGAGAGTTTCTTGCTTGCGGGCCTGGGCGCGGGCCTCGCGGTATTGCTCGGGCGTACATTGAGCCGGTTGCTGGTCTCCTTTCTAAGCACCGAAGGGAATTTGCTGTCCCTTAACTTGAGCCCGGACTGGCGGGTGTTGGGCTTTACGGCGGGATTGGCCATTCTGACTTGTTTTTTGTTCGGTTTGACGCCCGCCTGGCGCGCCACCTTAATTGCCCCTGCCGAGGCCATGAAAGCCGGCAGCCGCGGGCTGACCTCCAGCCGCGAGCGGTTCGGCCTGCGCCGGGCGCTGGTGGCCGCGCAGGTGGCGCTTTCGCTGGTACTGCTGGTGGGCGCCTTGCTGTTCTCTCGTAGCCTGATGAACCTGCTCACCGTGGATCCAGGCTTCCACGAGAATGGCATCCTGGTCGCAGACGTGGATTTCTCACGCCTCAACCTTCCCGCTGGGCGCCGCCTGGCTTTCAAGCAAGAACTGCTTGCCCGGCTCGGAGCGATTCCGGGAGTGGAGTCCGTGGCCGAGGCGAGTTTCATTCCGCTAGGTGGCAGCGGTAGGGACAATACGGTTTGGACGGACGGATCGGATCGGAAACACGGGATAGATTCGAACATCAACTCGGTCAGCCGGGACTACTTCAAGACTCTTGGAGTCCCGCTCCTGGCCGGCCGCGAGCTCGACGATCGTGATACCCCTGCGTCCCCGAAGGTAGCGATTATCAATCAAGTATTCGCCCGCCAACTCGGGCTGGGAGCGAACCCGGTGGGGGGCAGGTTCTGGAGAGAAGCCACACCTTCGGAACCGGAAGCGGTCTTTGAAATCGTGGGGATGGTTAAGAACACCAAATACGGGGACGTCCGCGAGAACTTTCGGCCCATTGCCTTCCTCGCCTCATCTCAGGACTCGAGCCCCGATGCGTTCGCTCAGATCCTCATCCGTTCCGATGCTCCGGCGGCGGACCTCACCTCCCGGCTAAGAGGCGGGATGGCGGAAATCAGCCCCGAGATGACTACGGTTTATTGGGTATTCAAAACCATGATCCGTGAGAAGCTCATGCCGGAACGCTTAATCGCCACGCTCTCCGGCTTCTTTGGTTTGGTTGCCGGGCTGCTTGCTGCGATTGGTCTCTACGGTGTTGTTTCGTACGCGGTGGCGCGGAGGCGAAACGAAATCGGCATTCGCATGGCCTTGGGCGCCGAACGTCGCGATGTACTGTGGATAGTGCTTCGGGAGACGCTGTGGCTGGCTCTCGTCGGCGTTGCCATCGGGGTCCCATGTGCTCTGGTAGCGGCCCGGGTTGCCTCCGGCTTGTTGTTCGGATTGAAATCTTACGATCCGGCCACCATCGGATTAGCGGCTTTGGTCATAATTGTGGTGGGTGTCCTCGCGGGCTTCCTGCCGGCACGCCGCGCCTCCCGTGTAGATCCCATGGTGGCGCTGCATTACGAGTAGTAGCAAGCGGCCCATTGCCTCAGCGGGCTCATAACAACCGTTCACGGCCGCGCCTATCAACCGCATTGCGGGGGTCGAACATGCCTGATTGGAAGGAAGAAATCACCAAGCAGCTTGCGGGGTTGAAATTGTCGCCCGCGCGCGAGGCCGAAATCGTCGAGGAGGTCGCGCAGCATTTGGAGGATCGCTATCGCGAATTCTTGGCG
Organism: Terriglobia bacterium; assembly: GCA_052139985.1. GTDB lineage: Bacteria > Acidobacteriota > Terriglobia > UBA7540 > UBA7540 > Bog-366. Next base: position 13,388 of record JBKQVI010000058.1, on the reverse strand, counting down.
GGTGGAACAGCGGAAGCAGAAGCTCGACGGATTGCGCTGGAAGAGATCAGCGAGGAGAAGCTCCTTGCCAAGGGACTGGAGAGGGTCGAGCACCAAGTGGCGCCGGAGCCTGTCGTTCTGGGAGCCGGGGAAAGGAACAGCATCCTGGCAGACCTTTGGCAGGACCTTCGATATGGGTTGCGCACGCTCCGCAAGAACGCCGGCTTCACCGCCGTGGCGGTCATCACGCTTGCCCTCGGCATCGGCGCCAACACGGCCATCTTCACCCTGGTTGACGCGGTGATGCTCAAGTCCTTGCCGGTTTCGAACCCCCAGCAACTCTACCGCCTCGGCAACGGAGATAATTGCTGCGTGATTGGCCAACTCCAGGATAACTGGGGTATTTATTCCAACTTTCTCTATCGGCAGTTCCGCGATCACACGCCCGAGTTCAGCCAGTTGGCGGCCTTCCAGGCTGATTCATCGAGCTTGAGCGCCCGCCGAATGGGGTTGGCCGCCCCGGCGCGTCCCTACGGGGGCGAGTTCGTCTCCGGCAGTTATTTCGCCACGTTCGGTCTCCGCGCCTTCGCCGGGCGCTTGATCGCGCCCGCGGACGACACTCCGGGCGCACCACCCGTCGCCGTGATGAGCTACCGCACCTGGCAACAGGACTACGGGCTTGACCCTGCGGTGATTGGCGCGACCTTTGCCATCAACACCATCCCCTACACCATCGCGGGGATCGCGCCGCCCGGCTTCTTCGGGGACCAAGTGCGCCCTGATCCGCCGGACTTCTGGCTTCCGCTGGCGACGGAGCTGGCGCTCAATGGGCAGAATTCGCTCCTCAACGGCAACCTATACTGGCTCTACATCATTGGGCGCTTGAAACCTGGGGCGAGCCCTTTGAGCGTGCAATCCGAGGCAACGGTTGAACTCCGGCGATGGCTGAGTGCCCGGCCCGACCTCGGCGCCCACGAGCGCGCCGAGCTCAGCAAGCAACACATCGTCCTGGTAGCCGGGGGGCGGGGCATTGCCAATCTCCAGGCTGACAGCGCCGCAGGGTTCCACCTGCTCATCGCTATCTCGGGCTTGGTGCTGCTGATCGCCTGCGCCAACGTCGCCAATTTGCTACTGGCACGCGGCGCCGCGGCGCGGTCTGAAACCGCCATCCGCATGGCGCTCGGCGCCCCGCGCACGAGGCTGATCCGGCAGATCATTACGGAAAGCGTCCTGCTGGCGGTTTTGGGCGGTCTGGCGGGGCTCTTCGTGGCCTTTGAGGGCACGCGCATCATCCTGGCGCTGGCGTTTCGCGGGGCGCATTACGTTCCTATCAGTGCTTCGCCATCGCTCGCCGTACTGGGCTTCGCCTTCCTTCTCTCGCTCATTACCGGCATCGTCTTTGGTGTGATGCCGGCGTGGATCTCTTCGCACTCCGACCCCGCCGATGCCCTGCGCGGCGCCGGGCGCTCCACGCGCGACCGGTCTTCGCTGCCGAGAAGGGCGTTGGTGATTGTGCAGGTGGCTCTGTCCGCAGTGTTATTGATTGGCGCGGGCCTGCTCACCCAAAGCCTCCGCAACCTGGAAAACCAGAAATTCGGTTTTGAGCCCGAGGGCCGCCTGATCGTCAGGGTAGACCCCGCCCTGGCCGGATACACGCCGGAAAAGCTCTTCGGATTGTATCAACAGCTTCAGCAGCGCCTGCCGCAGATTCCCGGCGTCCGGAGTGCCGCCTACTCACTTTACAGCCCGATGAGCGGCAACAACTGGGCTGTCGACATTCACGTGGAAGGCCACCGACCCGATGAACAGCTCAATTCGTCCTTTGACCGCGTAAGCCCGCACTACTTTGAAACCATCGGAACCCGCTTGCTGCGCGGCCGCGCGATCGGCGATCAGGACACACCCACTTCGCGGGCGGTCGCCGTGGTCAACCAGGCTTTCGCCCACAAGGCCTTTCCCAACGAAGAGCCGATCGGTAAGCACTTCAGCCTCGAACGCGGGTTGCACAGCGGGGATTTTGAGATTGTGGGTGTTGTGGAAGACGCGAAGTATCAGAACGCGCGCCGACCGGCCTATCCTACGTTCTTCCTGCCCTTCTTGCAAGGCGCCAAAGGGGAGCCTCCTTTCATGGTCAAATCCCATTACGCTGGCGATATCGAGTTGCGTGTAGCGGGCACGCCGGAGAATCTGGTGGCTGCCGTAAGCCGTACCCTGGCGGACATCGATCCAAACTTCACCGTGATTGACACGGTAAGTCTGACCGAGCAGGTTAGCCGAGACTTCAGTCAGGACCGGTTGATCGCGCGGCTCACCGAGCTCTTCGGATCGCTCGCCCTGATTTTGGCTTGCGTCGGGCTCTACGGGGTGACGGCGTACTCGGTGGTGCGGCGGACGCATGAATTCGGCATCCGCATGGCGCTCGGCGCGAGCCGAGGAAACGTGCTGGCCCTGGTCCTGCGCGGCGCGTTGCTGCAACTCGCGGCGGGCTTGGCCGTCGGAGTTCCGGTGGCTTTGGCAGGAGGCCGTCTGCTCGCGAACCAGCTCTTCGGTTTGAAGAGCTATGATCCGCTTGTTCTGGGCGCCGCCGTATTCGTGCTGGCGTCTTGCACACTGGTGGCCGGCTTGGTACCAGCCCGCCGCGCAACCGAGGTGGATCCTATGGTGGCGCTGCGGTACGAATGAAGAGGAGCAGCGATGAGCCTCACAAATTGGTTGTTTCGGCGGCGGCGTTACTACTGCCTGACCCAGGAGGGGCGGAAGGTCATGGCGTCGCCGCGTAAGGGCTGGCAAGTATTCGCCGCGGCCATCAACCGCATTGCGGGGGTCGAACATGCCTGATTGGAAGGAAGAAATCGCAGAGCAGCTTGCCGGTTTGAATTTGCCGCCCGTTCGTGAGGCTGAGATCCTTGAGGAAATCGCACAGCACTTAACCAATCGCTACGGGGAGTTGCTGGCGGCTGGCATAGCGGAAGCAGAAGCTCGACGGATTGCGCTCCAAGAGATCAGCGAGAAGAAGCTCCTTGCCAAAGGACTGGAGAGGGTCGAACACCAGGGGATGCTGGAACCCGTCGTTCTGGGAGCCGGGGAAAAGAACAGCATCCTGGCAGGTCTATGGCCAGACGTACGCCTTGGCTTGCGAATGTTGTTTAAGAATCCCGGCTTGACGGCGCTTGCCGCCGTCACACTGGCACTGGGGATCGGCCTCAACACCGCGATGTTCAGCATGGTCAATGCGCTGATCCTCCGTCCGCTCCCCGTCCGGCATCCGGAACAAATCTACACCTTGTCCGCCGCGAGCAACACATTTTCGTATCCGGACCTCGATGACCTGCGGAAACAAACCACCGGGTTATTCTCCGACATGGCCGGGGTGCAACCCCTGGGCGCCACCGGCATGAGCATGGCGGGCAAGAGCGAACGGATGTGGACTGACTACGTGATGGGCAACTTCTTTCAGCTCTCCGGAGTTCGCCCCGCTCTGGGTCGCTTCATTCTTCCCTCCGAAGGCCGCATCGCCGGCGCCGACCCTGTGTTGGTGTTGGCTTACCCCTTCTGGAAGGCGCATCTGGGCGCTGATCCCAACATCGTCGGGAAAAAGGCATCCGTGAATGGCCGGCCGGTAACGATTGTCGGAGTTGCTCCGGAGGGATTTCGTCCTATATCGACGCTCATCGACACCCAGGGTTACTTACCGCTGGGGATGGCGGTGGTCGACAACCAAACCAAAAACGATTTCCTGAACGACCGCCAGGACAAGCGCCTGGTCTTGATCGCCCGGCTCCGGCCGGGAATAACCAAGGACAAGATTCCATCCGTCCTGGGCGTAGTCGCCAAGCGCCTGGCCACGCAATCCCCGAAGGCCGACGACTGGCGAGTGCTGACGGCGTTTCCGCTACCGCCTACCGGACCGACTAACGCCCCTGAGGAAGGACTAGGGTTGGTGGGATCACTTTTCCTGTCGTTGGCGGCGGTCGTCCTGATCCTGGCTTGCGTCAACGTGGCCAGCATCCTTCTGGCCAGCGCCAGCGCGCGCCGGGGCGAAATCGCCATTCGCGCCGCGCTGGGAGCCAAACGCAGCCGGATGATTTGGCAACTGCTCAGCGAGAGTCTGCTGCTGGCGTTGCTCGGCGGCATGGGTGGAGTGGTAGTCGGCATGACGGCGAGCCGCCTGCTGGGCTCGCTGTCACTCCACATGGACGTCCCCATTACCCTGGATTTTCACTTTGACTGGCGGGTGTTCCTGTATGCGCTGGCGCTGGCGATGGTGGCGGGCGTGATCGCCGGCATTGCCCCCGCGTGGCGCGCCACAGCAGGCGACCTGAATGAAGTTCTGCACGGCAGCGGACGCACTACCACTGCCGGCGGCCATGGTTTCCGCAAAGTCCTGGTTGTCGCCCAGGTCGCGGGCTCACTGGTGCTGTTGATCGTTGCCGGACTTTTCGTGCGGAGCCTCCGGACCGTCCAGCAGTCCGACTTGGGCTTTGATCCGCAGCACGTTCTGAACATCGCCCTTGACCCTGGTCTGGCGGGCTACAACCAGACCCAATCGTATGAGTTTGTCGATAGCGTGCTGGAGCGGGTGCGGGCGCTTCCTGGCATCGAATCGGCGAGCGTGGCGGATACGGTGCCCATGGGCGGCAAAAACTCGGGGGGCTACGTCCAGATCGAAGGCTCGGTGGCGGCGCCCGGGCAGCATGCTCCAGGGGCAGGCTATAACACTGTCTCTCTCGGCTATTTCGAAACCATGGGCATCCGCTTGCTTCGCGGGCGCGGCCTGAAAGAGACGGACAAACAGAATTCGCGGCGCGTGGCCGTGGTGAATCAAGCCATGTGTGACCGCTTCTGGCCGGGCGCCGACCCGATTGGAAAGCGATTCCGGTTGGAGGGGGACCTCGACCACCCCCTGGAAGTGGTGGGAGTGGTGAGAAACAGCAAGAACTCGGACCTCCCGTCACCGGCGGAGCCCTTCTTCTACATGGTCTTCGCCCAGAACCGCCTGTTGCCGGTTACGCTCCAGGTGCGGACTTACGGAAATCCGGAAGCAATGGGCCGGGACATCATTGGACTTGTCAGGTCTCTCGCGCCAGCCATGCCGCTTGCCGGCGCCCAAACCATGGCCGATGCGCTCAACACGCCGAACGGGCTGTGGTTCTTCAAATTGGGTGCGGGGCTAGCCGCCGCCATGGGAATCCTCGGCCTGATTCTCGCCATTATCGGCGTGTATGGCGTGGTGTCTTACATGGCCACGCAAAGGACGCACGAGATTGGCATTCGCCTGGCGCTGGGGGCCACGCCGGGTGGGATCTTGAGGATGGTCCTGCGCCAAGGGATGCTCATCATTGGGGTTGGCTCGGTTATGGGCATCATCATGGCATTCGGCGTTGCGCGCCTGCTGGCGCATTTGCTGGTGGGAGTGAGTTCCAGCGATCCCGTTACCTATGCCGGCGTCACCCTCATGCTGATGGTGGTGGCGCTCGCAGCCTGCTATATACCCGCTCGCCGTGCAACGCGGGTTGATCCCATGGTGGCGTTGCGATACGAGTGATTTTGGTAGCACAGGCACTCCTACCTGTGCCCGGACTTTGTGCATTTGCCGTGGAACGGTATTTGGCCGCCCACTTCAGCGTGGACAGGAGTCGCAGTACCACCAGGGAGATCCAATATGCCTGACCGTCCTGATTGGAACCGGGAGATTATCAAGCGCCTCGACCGGTTGGAGCTTTCCCCGACGCGCGAGGCGGAGATCGTTGAGGAAGTCGCTCAGCACCTTGAGGATCGATACCGCGAGCTGTTGGTGGGCGGATTAACGGAAGCTGAAGCCCGTCGCTTGGCGCTCGGAGAGCTGAGTGGCGAGGATTTGCTGGCCCGCGGCCTGCGCCGGGTCGAGCAAGAAGTTAGGTCAGAGACTGCCGTGCCAGGCGGGGGAGGGGGAAACAACCCGCTATCGAACATCTGGCAGGACCTTCGCTACGGCGTGCGCCAGATGCGGCGCAATCCCGACTTTGCTGCCGTTGCGGTGCTTTCGCTTGCTTTGGGGATTGGGGCTAATGCGCTGGTCTTCAGTGTGGTCAACGCCCTGGTGCTGCGGCCGCTGCCGGTAGAGCGTCCGGATCAGTTGGTTTTCCTTGAGAACAAGCATTACGGTCCTGCCCAGTCCTTCCCCAACTACAAAGACCTCCGCGACCGCAACCGGACATTTGCGGGGCTTGTTGGATATCGGATTTCTCCCATGGAATTGGAGGTGGGGACAGGCGCGAATCGCATCTGGGGCTATCTTGCCACCGGCAACTACTTTGATGTGCTGGGTGTCAAGCCCGCCCTGGGCCGCTTCTTTCATCAAAGTGACGATTTGCAGCCGGGAGCGAGCCCCTACGCCGTGCTGAGCTTCAACGCTTGGCAGTCGCGATTCGGCGCGGACTCACGCATTGCCGGTAAAACGATTCGGATCAACCGGCTTTCCTTCACGGTGCTTGGCGTGGCGCCACGCGATTTTCACGGCACCGAGCTCTTCTACTGGCCGGAGGTCTGGGTGCCCGTAATGATGCAGCCGCAAATCGAGGTTGGGAATGCGTGGCTCGATGAGCGGAGCACCTGGGACACCTGGGTGATTGGGCGACTGAAACCGGACGTTCCCCCGGCGCAAGCAGCCGCCGACCTGAATATGATCGCGGTGGAGCTAGCCCGCGAACACCCTGCGGAAAACGAGGGCCTCAATTTCAGGTTGGCCAAGCCCGGCTTGGTGGGCGACCTGATTGGCAGCCCTGCGAAGGCCTTCACGCTGGGTGTACTTGGCCTCGCGGCTCTGGTGCTCCTTGCGGCGTGCGCGAATCTGGCGGGCTTGGTCACGGCTCGAGCCACAGACCGGCAGCGCGAGCTGGCCATCCGGCTGGCCATCGGCGCAGGCCGTGGCCGCCTGATTCGCCAAGTGCTGACGGAAGCGCTGCTGCTGTCGGTGGCCGGTGGAGGTACGGGTTTATTGCTCGCGGTGTTCCTTTCGCGAGCTCTGAGCCGTTGGCGGGCGCCGCTGGACTTTCCGGTGCAATTCAACGTGGACCCGGACTGGCGAGTTTTTTGCTTCGCCTGGGCGGCCGCAATCCTCGCTGGTATCCTCTTCGCATCCGTTCCGGCCTGGCGCGCATCGAAAACCGACCTCGGTTCTGCTCTGAAGGGAGCAGGCCCGTTGTGGGGCCCGAGGCGCTTGGCCTTTCGCGACGTCCTGTTGGTCGCGCAGGTCGCCCTCTGTTTTGTATTGGTGTCGGGCTGTATGCTATCGCTGCGCGGGCTGCAACAAGCGCTAAGGATGCGGCTGGGTTTCGAGCCGCAGCACGTTTCGGTAGCCGGGTTTGAGTTGGGTTTGGCAGGGTATTCTGCGGAACGCGGCCGGACGTTCCAGCAGCGAGCTTTGGAAACCGTCCGACAATTGCCCGGCGTGCAATCAGCCTCGTATTCAAACTCGCTGCCGCTCAGTATCGACCAATCGCATACCGGTGTTTTCCCCGCAACGGGAGAGAACCTCCGGCCCTCCGACCGCGTCAGCGTAACTCGCTACGAAGTTTCGCCAGAGTACTTTGCCACGTTGGGGACCAAGCTGCTGGCAGGCCGCGATTTTGGCTGGCATGATGATGCCGAATCGGCACACGTGGCGGTTGTCAACGTCGCCTTCGGGAGGCGAGTCCTGCATACGGAGAACCCGGTTGGCCGTCGCTTCCGCCACGGCGCCGTGAACGGCGATCTGATCGAAGTTATCGGAGTCGTTGAAGACGGCAAGTACGGAAGCCTCACCGAATCACAAGAGCCAGTCGTTTTCTGGCCTATTTTGCAGTCTTACAATACGAATACTACACTTGAAGTAAGGTCCGCCTTGCCTGCAAACGAGATACTTGGCGAGGTACGGCGGGCCATCGCGGCGCTTGATCCCGAGTTGCCGCTCTATGGCGTTGGAAGTCTCACGCAAATGCTTGGTTTTGCCTTCTTCCCGTCCCAGGCGGCCGCTGTCGCTCTGAGCGCCTTCGGCATTCTGGCGATGATGCTTGCGGCAACGGGTATCTACGGGCTCGTGGCCTACGGAGTCTCAAGGCGTGTGCGTGAGATCGGCATCCGCATGGCGCTCGGTGCACAATCGGCCCACGTGCTTCGTCTGGTAGTGGGCAAGACGGCGGCACTGCTCGCTGCCGGATCGGCTCTCGGTCTCGTGCTGGCTTTGGCGGCCGGGCAAGTGCTGGCAAGCGTCGTGTACGAGGCTTCACCGCGCGATCCGTTGGTGCTGGCGGGCGTGTTCGTGCTGATGTTCATCCTGGGCATCTTTTCGTCGTGGCTACCCTCTCGCCGAGCCTTACGCATTGAACCTAAGAACGCTCTGCACTATGAATAAACAACGTTTCTTCCGGTCTCCCTTCCGGCTTGGGTACTCATCTATAAGGTGAAGCCGCAAAGAAAGGGCAAGAGGCAGAGTACAAAAGGCAAAGGTGTTATCTCAAGCTAATCGGTTTCCAGATCGCGAGAGCAGTCCATTAATGAAGTGCAAGTCAAACAGAATGTGCAACATACTTTAAAGCTTGGCTTCCCATTGACATCCCACCCGGCACTGAGTTAGGATGGGGTTGGTCAGAATGACTAATGAGAGTGAAAGAGGAATCATGATGATCAGCTTTCCGATTGACACCTAAACGGTCTTGACGCGCTCGAGAAGTTGCTCCACTTCATGTCCAGAGGGCGATTCTATGAGCGCAGAAAGATCCCCACCTGCATTTGCATCCTGCGTAAAGTCACGTGCGAGTTGCTCTGCGTGCTTGGGCGCAGTCCCCGATGGGAAGGCGCTTTTAAGGTCGGCTACCGCGTCCTGGCGGAGCTTCAATTGCCCGGCCGGATCATTCTCGAACTCTGCTAAACGTGCACGCGCACAGGCGCGGTTGTAATACATATAGCAATTCATGCGCTTAAAGAAATCCGCATGGCGAACTCGTTCTTCCTGGTCTTCCTGCTGCCATCGCTTCAGTAGCAATGCCGCACTCAGAATCGCGACACTCTCGCTATAGTGCTGCTTGGCGGCTTCGGCATTGCCCTTGCGGCGCTCTTCGTCGCCAGCGAAGTGTTCAATGATGGACAGGAAATACCGTGGCCGTTGCTGCCGCGAATCCAAGTCGCGGGATATTTTCAGGTGCTTGCGAGCCAGGTCCCGCTCCGTGGTGACTTTAAGTTCGAAATAGCCCAGTTCATTAAGAGTCGCCACGTCATCCTTTTTGAGATCGTTACTCCTGGTCAGGTAGAATCGTGCCCAGTGTTTGTCTGCCTCGTCGCTGACGGGCGCCTTTTTCTTCCCAAGAGGCTCTTTCTTCTTCTCGAGAAGCTCCTTCTTCTTCTCAAGAAGCCATCTGTGATTGTGGAAACTCCCGAGCAATTGATAGACTTTAGCCGGGTCTTTGCGGAACGGGGCGAGAGTGACGAACTCGAGCGACGCCACTGTCCGTTCATAGTGAGCGATTCTCACCTTTTCGGCAGCGCTGATTTTTCTGAATGCCTCCTCCTCAAGACGCTCGTTTTTCTTCTCAAGACGCTCTTTTTCCTTGTCAAGAAGCCACTTGTGGCTATGGAAGCTCCCGAGCAGTTGATAGATTTTGGACGCGTCCTCGCGAAACGGGGCGAGATTGAAGAACTCGAATGACGCCACTGTCTGCTCGTAATGAGCGATTCTCACTTTATCGGCGTGGTCGATTTGGTTGAACGCCTCCTCGCCGAACCCGCCCTCCGGAATCAGTATCCCGAGCGCATTGCGAATATCGCCGATGCGACTCTGCATCTCGCGAAAGAGCGGGAATTCCCTGCGAATATCCAGTAAGTCGCGATCATACTTTGCCTTGGCGTTCTGCTCAAGCTCATTCAGACTCTTGACTTTGTCCTCCGCCCGCTTGGTGGCCTCCTGTACGCCAAGATAGGCGTTCAGTGCTAACGCCAGCGCGTAGAGTGTCGATAGGCTGATCATAAACGTGACCAGCGTCTTCAGAGTGTCGGCGCTGCGCTCGTACCCCTCCAGCTTATCGTGAAGCGCTGCTGCCTGCTGGCCGAGGTCATTGGGCAGTGGAACCAGTGCGATGTATCTCTTCCAAGGCCCTGCTTCCCAAACGATGGCGATCGCAACCAGCAGAGTCAGGCAGCCCAGTGCGACAGCCACCGCGCGGCTAACCGCTTGGGAGGATCTCGCTTGATTGGCCGCGCCGTCGCCGGGCCTGGCTGCGTCGCCCTCCGTGATCACCCCCGGGACGTTTACGGCAGAGCCGCAATGCGCGCAGAAGCGGGAGAAATCCGGCAGGTCCGACGCTTGGCAGTTCTGGCAGATCATGCCTTCTTTTGTTTCCTCCGGTAGGCTAAGTCAACCCCAAGCCCACGACTTAAAGCGAGCATACACTGATTTGTCTCCCCGTGTCGCAGGAATTGCGAAGCCCAGTCGTCCGGGCGGTTCGATACCGGTCAGGTGCGGGCGGTGCCGGGTAACCGGTATCCCTACCGCGACGCTATACTTGCTATCCTTCCGGCGGCAACGACCTTCACTTGGAATGCATCTGACGGGAAGTGAATCCCCCACAGTTAGCAGCGCTTAACTCCGGATGCACCACCATCACCCGGGCTCTGGCAGCGACACTTCTTTTTGTGGGTGCGGCGGCGGGTCAAAGCGCGGGTCACGTCGACGCGTCGCGGGGCCAAAGCGATGCGGAGAATTACAAATTCACCGTCCGCTCGAACCTCGTCTACCTCCCCACGCGGGTTCAAACCAAGAAGGGCGAGACGATTTATGGGATCCAACCGGAGCAGTTCATCGTCGAAGACAATGGTGTCCGCCAATCCGTTCAGGTCGACGAAGATCCTGATTCTTGGGGCGTTTCCCTGGTGGTTGCGGTGCAATGCAGCCGGTCAGCCCCTCTGGAGTTCAAGAAGCTCAAAGGCCTCGGCGCGATGATTGATGGGATTGTCGGTGACGCTCCCCACGAAGTCGCCATCCTCGCTTACGGCGAAAGGCCTTACGTGCTCGACGACTTTTCCGGGAATCCTGATGCCGTTCCACTCGCCTTATCGCGGATTAAGGATTGCGGCGATTTCCATGCCGCTTCTATTGATGCTGTCTATTACGCCACCCAGATGCTGAGGCGCCGGCAGAGCCATTACCGCCGCGCCATCCTGCTTATTGGCGAAACGCGCGACCACGGGAGCCGCTCGAAACTCCAGGATGTAGTTGCCGAACTCGGAGTAATGGACACCGTGATTTACTCCGTCGCCTACTCCCCAGCCCGAGACGAGGTCATCGAGGAACTTCGCGATGAGTACGGATCGCCTCAGGCCGCGTTCTCCGCTCCGGTACCTTCGCCCTCGCACCCATCGCCTCCAGCGGAGACAAACTCATCCCCGCCTCCGGTAGCCGAGCCGGTGTATACGGACCATCCTCCACTCCTTGTGCTGCCCCCGGAAGTTCAATTGATGGTGAATGCCTTAAGGCGAAACGCCGCTTCCGAACTCGCCTCTCTTTCCGGCGGTGAGTACGTGAACTTCACCACCCAGAAAGGGTTTGAGGCGAGCTTACAGCGCATCTCGAACCAGATCCACGATTACTATGTGCTCAGCTTCAAGCCGACATCCGCGCCGGCATTGAGCCTCCACTCCCTACGGGTTCGTGTCGCCAACCATCCGGAAGCAGTAATACAGACCCGGAGAAGCTACTGGTCGGGAACCCTGGAGTCATCATCTGGGGATATTCGATAGTTGGTTGGTAAGGCCCGCCGGCCGAACGCCGTTCGATCTAACATCGCAATGCGAAGCCTGCAACGTGGTCGAAGCCGATAGCTTCCTTTTACCCGCGATTCAATTCATACAGCGTAATTTCCGGCGGGGAACCGAAACGCACGGGGGAGAAGATCGTCCCAATGCCGCGATTTACGTAGAGTTGCGACCCGCCTTTTTGAAACCATCCACGCACGTAGGGGGTGATGAGGCGAGCGGGAGACAGGTCAGGGGAGATATATTCCAGCGCGACCTGGCCGCCGTGGGTATGGCCAGCCAAGCTGAGATCGATGCCGAGTTCGGCGGCGCGATCAAAGGTGTTGGGATTGTGGCTGAGAAGGATGTTGACGGCTCCGGGAGCCATGAGTGGCGCAACACCTTCCAAATACTGGCTCACCAGGCCGTCGCGCGGCTCGCGGAAGTGCGTTAGGGTCTGGTAATCGACGCCGATCAGATTAAAGCGCTCGCCCGAGGATTCAATCGCGGCGTTCTGCAAGCGCAGTATCTTGGTGCCCTGGTCGGCGAAGTGGCGAGTTATCGACTCCTGCACACCGGCCCAGACCTCATGATTGCCCAAGCATCCAAAAATGCCGAACGGCGCTTTGAGTCCGGCTAAGGCTTCCACCACCGCGAGCTCCGGCGAAGCCTTCCAAGTGACGAAGTCGCCGGTTAGAGCTACCAAATCCGGCTTCAACTCATTCACCATCGCCACGCATTTCCGGATCTCCTCGACCCCCATGAAGGGGCCGATGTGAATATCGGAAATCTGCGCGATGCGAAAGCCGTCAAAGGCCTTCGGTAGCCGCGACAGCGTAATGCGTTGGTGAGTGGTCTCGATGTCAGTGCGCTCATATAGCATCCCGTAGGCGCACGCCGCGAAAGGCGTGGCGCTGATGGCTACGGCCGTCCGGGCAAGAAAATGGCGGCGCGCCGGGGAGAGCAAACTCGGTCGGACGGGGTTCGCGGGTAACTTACGGTACACCCAATAGATCGAGCGCCCCAGTAGGCCACAAACGAAGAATACGACGATTGCCACGAACCCCAGCAAAGAAGCGAGCAGCCACCAGCCAAAGGGCGCCTGAAGCAGCGCCGCTCGCAAGGTCAGATGAGCGGAGTCGGGAAGGACTCTTGACCACAAGAGATTGAAAGCCAGCAGAGCGAGGTAAACTCCTAACCCCACCCAGCCAGACCAGCGCCGGGCGGACTGGCTGCGAATGAATCTTCTGCCAACCGCGCGCACTTGCCACAACCAAAAGACTTGGCTGGGCACAAACAACAGAACGGCTAACACTTCAAATATGTGTCTAAACAAGAATTCTCCCAGGCCCGACGGAAATACCCCAACCCCACAACAAAAACTTCAAGTCTATTATACGATGCCTGGCGTGGTTTGTCAGGCTGCCTGCGCCCAGGGTAATGTGGCAATTTGATGTGGAGGCGGCTTCGCGCCGTCGTTGGGTCCGTCAGATGGGTGCGAGATTCTCGCTCTAAATGAAAAATTACGCCTTCTTTCACATTCGGGTGTACGAGATAAAAGTGGGGGCTATGGAGTACGCGAGGCCCAAAAGTCTTCGAATCGACCGGAGAGAATGCAGCAGCGCAGGGCGATGATGGCATTCGCTCCGCATACGGACCAGCGCATT
>JBKQVI010000057.1:0-2779 GCA_052139985.1 Terriglobia bacterium | reverse complement strand
CGGCAGGGAGCCTCCCGAGCTCTGCGGGCTCCCCCGGCCGGGTTGCGGAAACCCACCCCGCCCCCACCTTGCGCCCCCCACATCGCCCCAACATCGCCGCTGCCTCCCTTACGTGCGGATTTGGGGATGGGCTCATACGTGGCGGCGGAGAGCAAAACTATGGTAACCAGAATCGCCCACGGTACCAGCCGCAACTTCGGGTTGATCTTGCGCAGTCGTGCTTTCTTGGCGATTGAGGAGAATCCCTCGTCCAGGCCGCCGAAGAAGCATCCATAGCTGCACCAAGCCTTGCCGAGAACCACTGTAGCGAGCACCCAAAGCGCCACCATCATGGCAATGCTGTGGGGATTGGAGGCGGTGGGAAGGATCGATCCCGGAAAGATGAGGGTTTTGGTCAGCGCAGCAGGGATCAGCAACATGGGAATCACCATGAAGCAGAACGGCGTGTCGCCGGAGACCATCCTCTCGATGGGAATGCTCATCGACGAGCGCAAGGTGATAAGGTCCCAGATAAAACCGACCGGAAACAGGAACCCCAAGCTGATGAAGAAGACCCGGCGCCAGCGATAGGTTTCGCGGGAACGGATCATCAGGAAGAACAGGACGAGCATAAAGCTCCAGGCAATCAGCGCCGCGATCTTGGCAGGCCGGCCTGGTTGGCGCAGCACGGGCGTGAACAGGAGCACCGTGAAGAGGGCCACGGGCAAAGTTAGGAGCAACGAGCGTCCGATTCCGCGCGGGGGCGCGAGTTTGATCGAACGGTCTTGGTCAGGCATGGAACACCATCCCTGTACTGGAAATGAGAAGCCACGCAACACGGACGGGAACGAGGCGCCACGAAGCCGCGCACACGACTCCCAGATAGGCGTAGTAAACCGCCAACGCGACCATGGTCATCCGGGCTACGGTGGGGACCACGCTAATGCGGCGCAGCGGGCTAACGGCGAGCGCTGGCAGGAACCAAACGGCGGTGCCGACAAAGAACACCGCGAAGAAGAGGAGCGCACCAGACAGGCTCCGCGTGGCGGCGGCGCGCACCCCGGCGGTAAGGAAAGGCGGGCAGAGGTTAAGGCCCGTAAGGAATCCTAGCGTGAGTGCGGTGGGCGGACGGAAGCGGTCGGCGGCGCCGATCTGATAGAGGTGCGGCTGGCGCTCGTCCGGGGAAATGGGGCACAGGCGGTGAGGAAGGAATGCCGAGATGCCTAACAGGGCGGCCAAACCAAAGTTAGCTAATCCAAACACCAAAGTGCGAGTATGCGGGTCGAGGGGAATCGTGGCACCGAGCACCCACGTTACCACCGCAAACGCCAGGTAGCCCGCCAGCCGCCCACCTAAGAAGAGGGTCAACAGCCGGCCGGTCGTACGCAGTTCGCGGGGCTCCGATCCGAGCCAAGGCAGCAGCACCGGTCCACAAGAAGCGAGGCAAACGGGACCCGATCCAAAGCCCAGCGCTAAAGCCTCAAAAACACTACGCACGCCGATTACACTTTCCGCACCCCACGTCTGCGCCAGCCCCGGCGACGAGACACCAGACAGATGGTACGTCTTTTGCGCCAAAGAGTTCAGAAGAAAATGATTTCGAGACGAGGGCCCGGCCTCGGCGTAATAGGCGAAGACAGGCGGGAGTCACGCCCGGTGCTGCGCGGAATCCGCGGGAGTGGTACATTGGCAGTCCCCGCCGGCGATGAGGTGACGCTGCAGAAACGTGGCGTCGAAGCCCCTGGCCCAAATGGTATGGGACGGCATGCGGCAAGCAGTGCCCCGCGCGATGCTGAGACGCTGGGCGGGGGAAAGGGCGGGCCCCAATTACTCATTCACGGACGCAGGTTGAAAAGAATGTCGAATCAAACAAACTCCGACGCGCCCTCCCCCGAACGTAAAGGCGCTGTGGACCAATCGGCGTGGGGCTCCCGCCTGCACGGGTGGCAGGGGATCACACTCGTCCTCGCCCTGACGTTCGCGGTCTATATTCCCACGCTTCGCTACCAGTTCGTCCACGACGACCGCGGTCAGATTGTGGAGAATCCGGCGGTTCATTCCTGGCACGCCGTCCCCACCTACTTCACGGCGCAAGTCTGGGCGGGAGTAATGCCCGAGGAGTTGGGGAACTACTACCGCCCGCTTTTTCTCTTATGGCTGCGAATTAATGACGTCGTTTTTGGAAATCGTGCTTGGGGTTGGCATCTCACCACCGTCGTAGCGCACGTGTTCGTCACGCTTTTGCTCTATCTTCTCGTGTGCAAACTGGAAATCGGCCGGGATGTGGCGCTTTTTGCGGCTCTCATTTTCGGCCTGCATCCTGCCCATATCGAGGCCGTCGCCTGGATCTCCGGGGTCACGGAACCGCTGTTGGGGATCCTTTGGATCGCCTCGCTCCTTGCCTACCTCAAGTGGAGCGCTGCCGAACCGCATGCGTTCAAATGGCAGATCACTTCCCTGGTCCTGTTTGGTCTCGCCATGCTGGAGAAAGAAACGGCAATGATCCTTCCCGGTCTCTTGCTTGTCTACGAGTGGATCTTTGGGACGGAATGGGGGAGACCGCTTGAGCCGAGGAGGATTCTCAAATGGTGCGAAGCGGCGCTTGGCAAGATCTGGCCCTACTTCGTTCTCGTGGTGCTCTATGTCCCGGCTCGGATCTACGCCCTCAAGGGGTTTAGCCTAACTTCCACGTTCTCCGGCGGGTTTTCGGCGGTTTCGGGATGCAAGGTCTTTGTTTTGAGCAATCGGTCCTCACAAGGGCAAAATAGTGACGAATATGAGTGATATTTGTCCTTGACTT
>JBKQVI010000056.1:0-51634 GCA_052139985.1 Terriglobia bacterium | reverse complement strand
AACGGAACGAGGAAGCGATCGGCCGGGCGCTGGAGTTGGCGGGCTGTTATGTGGTGACTACCGACGTGGCCCCCGCCGCGATGAGCGCCCAGCAAGTGCATGACAGCTATGTTTCGCTCCAGAAGGTAGAGCGCGACTTTCGCACCCTGAAGACCGGCTTGCTGGAAGTGCGGCCCGTCTGGGTGCGCAAAGAGAGTCGCACGCGGGGGCACGTGTTCTGCTGCCTGCTGGCGTTGAAAGTCACCCGCGAGATGGAGCGCCGGTTACGCGCCGCCTTCGGTACCACCCAGACGCGGGCCGACGCCCTCACCTTGCCGGATGCATTGCGGGCCTTGACGCGCCTGTGCCTGCTGCACTACACGATCGATGCGAAGACTACCGTGACCAAGCTGCCCCACCCGGACCCTCGCCAGCAAGAAATCCTCCAGGCTCTCGGCGTCACCCTGCCCGCCCTGTAGTCAGGAGCCTCAAACGCCACCAAACGCCTAACTGCCACCATCCCAAGCAGTTCGACAGAAAAACCCACTTATAACAAAAAGGAAGATGGGTCTGACCAATCCCGACCAGTCAGCCATCACACCTGGAAGGCCACGCCAAAGTTCATGCTAACTTATGGCCTGCGGTACGAAGCCAACAGCCGCGTTCACGAAGCCGAGCGTCGCACTTCCACGTTCCTGACGGTGGACGCCAATGGCAAATCCGTGCCTGTCTGGGAGCTTGGAGCGCGGCAGATCATGGTTCTCAACCCGCAACCTCACCTACGGAAGGGACCTTGACGGGTGGGGGCCGCGAGTGTCGGCAGAGTGGCGGGCCTCGACCGGAACGGTCCTGCGCACCGGCGGCGGCATCACCACAATTCTCTTCCCTCTCGGATCGGAGAATGTCACGACCGGTGTTTTCCCCTTTATCGTGAGCCCTTTTCTCACTGCCCTGCCGTCGGCGCCCGTGCCCTTTGCCGACGCCGTGATGGCACTGCAGCTTCCGCCCGCCTACACGACCTCGGGCAAGCTCGCCTTTCCTACGGCCCGCACAACCGACGTGGCGCCTAATACGGAGCTTGACGTGCAACGCTTCCAGGCGGATCTTTCCGCATTGACGCCCGGTCACGAAGCCCAGCCACTCTCGGTGTTTGGAATGGCGCCCGACATTCACAATGGCTACGTCCCGCCGCACGGTTCGGGAGGACTACTTCGGTCGGGGCGCGAACAACGCCTCGTTTTTCTCCATTCCCATTGGTGTTGCTGGCGGTACTGGACCCAACGATGGACGCTTCGGGACCTTGGGCCGGAACACCTTTCGCGGCCCGCACTTCTATAATCTCGACATGGCTTTGATCAAGGACACTAGCTTGGGCAGCCGTGCACGGTCCGAGCCCGCAACCCTGGAGTTCCGAGCTGAGTTCTTCAACGCCTTCAACCTGGTGACCTTCGGACTGCCCGCAAACATTCTGCGCGGCTCGGGTTTCGGGGTCATCAATCACACGGCGGGGACTTCACGCCAGATTCAGTTGTCGCTGAAATTGATCTTCTGACTTCTCGCCAAAATCACAGGCCACTGAAGGTCCCCCAGAACCAGGGACACAGGTACGTTTCATAAACCCTGGGGACCCACACTCACCCGGCTGGTACCCGCAGGGCCCTGGGCGAATTGATCGATATGAGTGTCATCCTTCCAACAAAATAACCGAGTGAATACCCACCTCCGGCAGCTCGATCTCAATCGCATCTGCACGTTTGCTCATCTTAAGGATTTGCTCGGAAGGATGTACCTGCCGGCAAGTCCCGGCCCGGAAGAACGACTCGGAGAGGACGAGTGTGCCGCCTTTCAGGGGGTTGACCTCTCCTTTTGTCAGGAGGATCGTTCGGTTGACCTGGTGCACGACCAACGTGTTGTTACTGCGTTTTCTGTAGAACGTAGATCCTATGCCGCGGCGATTATTCACCTCAAGTCTGATCGGCGCATGTTTCAAGTGAGAACGTAATAGCTGATAATGAAATTCCATGGGCCACTCGAAATCGTTGGCAATCATGCCGTACAGATCAAAACTCGCATATACGGCTTTCCCCTTGCCGTAGTTCGTTAAGATCAGAGCAGGATAGTCACTTGGCTTCCCCGGAGGCGGTGGCTCCCAATTGACCCACGATTGTTCGTTTTCGTCGGTATCCTTGCCCCAGACGGTGGCGGGAAGAATATGGGTGGCCAAAACCTTTGCGCCAGCGCGGGGTTTAACCATTACAAATGGCGCCTCGACCGCAAGCGTCGTATCCGGAATTTCCTTCCAGATCGGATCGTCGAGGCGGTGGAGATAACTCCCCCATAGGTTTCGGTTGTACGTCTCCATTACGCCTGCGAAGTCGCATCCTAAGAGATCTGCCAGCGCGAAATTCGCGCACGCCGCTCCATCCGCCTGTTTGGTGGAGGTCATGCCCGTGGCAATCAGCAATCCACCGGAAGCAACAAATTGTTCGAGGAGATCCACTTCACTTGGAGACAGACAAGTGACCTCCGGCAGGACAAGAGCCTGGTATTCAGCCAGATTCGCCTTGGTAAGCCTAGCGTCGGCTAATACGTCAGTGGGAAACTGCGAGTAGGCGCCCGCTTCCATGGCGCCTTTGAGGATAGTTGGCATAGCCAGACGGTCATTGAATCGGGTCTTTTCACTAAACAATATGGCGACGCAAGGAATCGAGTCGCGTTCGGTCAGGTAAGGCTGAATCTTCTCGATATCCTTGTATCCAGCGCCCATTTCGCGGAACCAGAGCGGGTCGAGCGTTCCGTCCTGGCGCATGGTTTCGGAATACATGAAGACGCGACAATTCTGGGCGGCGATCATGGCGCTCTCAACTTTGAATACAGATTCGGGAGAAGGATCGTAGGCATACGCCACCAGCCCCGGGCCGATCTGCGGCAGCTTGCCGGTGCCGCGCGCGAACATGGCGGAGAGGTAGTTGCCGGCAAAGGGCTCGGCGAAGGTGTAGTCGAGCAGGTCCATGAGCTCCTTGCGAAAATCGAGGTGCCCGCCATTGATGGTCATGGCCGCTTGGGAACCGAGTCCCCTGACCAAAGCGATAGCTTCTTTGACGAACCCAAGCTGTGTGGTCTGGTAACGAAATTCCTCGGTTTCGCGCCAGTCGCGGTCCGCGTCGGCGCCACGCGGGATGTCGTGCTGGTACCGTGACTGATAGAGGGCCGAACAATTCTTGCAGTAGCAAAGAGGCTGCCCAACAATATCGAGGAAGATTCCATCCGGGCCGTAGCCCTTGACGATTTCCGTAAGTTGGTCGAAGACGTATTGGCGATACGGCGTGTTGACGCAGGTCCAGTGCCACTGACCCCGTGAGTGGGTGGTTTCCTCCGGTTGTACCCGGCGGTTCTTGCCATTTTCATCCCGGAGTGCCCACTCAGGATGGTTCAGCACCGCCCAGTCGTCAAATCCGATGCAATAGTAAGCGTGGAAGGCAATTCCCTTCTGGCGCAGCCGGTCGCGGAAGGCTTTTACGAAGTCAACTTTCAGTCCTGGGTGGGGGTGGCCCACCTTCGTAGGGTAGTAGGCTTCGCCATGGTGGCCTTTGCAAAAAACCCACAGATGATCCAAATCGGATTCCTCATAAAGGCGAAACCATTGGTCCGGATCGAAATTGGCGTAAGTGATTGCCGGCGGGTCCGGGGAATGATGATCCACGATATAGCCGCGATACTGATTTTCCAGGCTGGGAGGCGCGGGATCAGGACCCGCGGCAAGACCCGCCAACGCACTGGCGCTTGTGGCGCCGGTAAGTTTTGGAAGGCCCAGTAGGATCGGTGATGTCCCGTAAAACCCCAAGAGTGCGAACGAAAAGTCCCTGCGATTCATTGTTTCCCTCTGCGTTTGGGTAAAGCGGTGTCATCCGCGGTGAGGCGCGCACGTTTCCCTCACTCACCGAGGGTAGGTGCGGGCGTTAGCGTGGACGGTGCCGCGCTTCTACAAGATCGGAGCATTGTCACCCCGCGGCGGATGCCCCTTATATTTTCCATATTGGTGCAAAGCCCCGCGCTTCGGCAGCGGCACGAGGTCGTCCCACTTCAAGATCGGTTTGATTTCTTCCACGGCCGAATCGGCATGAAAATGCATCGTCACGATCTGCTGCGGCGCGACGGGGAATCGATACGTGGGGCCGCCTTGCAGCGGTTGCGGATTGTTGCCTCGCAAGTCCGTCAGCGCCGCACCCTGATGCGGCAGATTCACCGTCACTTCCGCCGTGCCTGCCCGCCCCAGGCACTCGATCAAACGCATTTCAATCTCTTTCCCCTCCCGGCGAATTACCGGGACAATCAGATTGCTGGAGGTCTGGACAAACGACTTCTCGGGAATTACTCGCTTGCCCAGCAGGACGACCGGCGGGCTATTGTATTCCCAGGCCATTCGCGGAATCCGTGCCTGGTCCCAACCTTCTTCGTGCGCAACCAGAGCATAGACGAGCACGTTCTTTCCTTTTCCACTTAACCAGGGATTTGGCCACCCGTAATATTTGTCGGTGGCGTTCAGCAAATAGATAATGGGCGTGCGATTGTCGATCTCCCGCCCTGAAAGCCCGCGGTCCAGAATTGCCACGCCTCCACCACCCGCCAAGGTGTAGTGTGTCCAGCCGACCGCCGGGACAATCCCTTTCGTCCAGCCGGGCAACTCCGGGTTAGGCTTGGCCCAAGCACCATGAGAAAAACCGTTGGGAATTGCACGGCGGACCTCATCGACGTCCGCGGCCAGAGGAAACTCCGCAACCACCACGGTAAGATCCGGGATGTCGTTCAGTTCGGTTTCAAAATCGATCCGGGGATAGTTATTGTAGAAGCGAACGAGCCGCCGGGCCGGGCCGCCGCCATAAAACTTGCCCGCGATCTCCACGGTTGTTGCCAGTAGACCTTGGGTGACAGTGATGGTGGGCTTGGAATCACTTGATGAGGCAAGCCGGGTGCGCCCGGACCGTGCAAGCATGAAGTCACCCGGGTCGCCCTCTTGCGATTTCGGTTTTTCCGCCACGAGCACATTCGCCGGGCCGCCCAGCACCTCGCGTCCCGAGAGCTTAAGCTTCAGGCTGGTCAGCGCTCCAGTGTTGGGGTCGATGCGGGCTGAATAGTGCTTCGTCTCGACGCTGGCAGGAAGATCAATCCGCTTCGCGGGTTCGGGCGCCTTGGCAGTAAGCGCGATGCCAGTGATCCCCAGGGATGCCAGGCGCGGGTTGCACAGGGTTCCCCCCTTAATCGCCTGGCATTCGCTTCCCTCCAGACCTTTGCCCCGGAGTTCTTCCAACGCGACCGGATCGTGGCGCTCCCAGTTGAGCGGATTGAATAAGGCAACTCCTTCTCCCGCCGCCGTCAGCGAATCCAGTGCTTCGCTCCGCACTTTTTTGTTCGTGCCTTCCACCGCCTCCATTCGGTCGCGAACGTCCCACGACGTCTTGCTCTCAAAAACCATCCCCCCGGCTGAACCCCAGAGTGTGTTGCGATCCATGTTCAAAAGCATCATCGCCCAGGCGTTATAGAGACCGTCAACAGGGTATGTAAATTTGGAACTGAGGCTGGCAATAGTAGCGAGAGTCTCCGCCGCCTGGAGACCGTGTTCGTTCTTGCGATACCAGGTCTTGACCCGAGGATTCTCAATCCAGAACGAATCAAAAGTGTAACCGGTGCCCCCTTTCAGGGTAGGAATCTGGATCTTACCGGATTTGACATCGGGCAGGACCGCGTCGAGATATTCTCCGGCCGTGGCCATCCAGACCTTGGTGTGCGGGTTCACCTTCTTCCATTGTTCCAGAAACTCCTGGGGGTATTCCTTTCTGAGCGGCGCAAGACTATAGTCGCCGTGCCCACCCAAAATGAGGATGGGGGCTCCGGGCGGATTTGTTTTGGCCTTCTCTCGCAACAAGTCCTCAAGCTTCCGGAGTTCGTCAGGAGTCAACCGGTCCTTGCTGCCGAACAGGGGTCCAAAGTCGGAGTAATCCTCGGGGCACAAGGCCAAAACCCGCGAACCATCGGGCGACTCGGACCAATGGATCCTGCTCCCGGTGCGATTCATCCGGCAGTACACCATGGCCTGCAACCCAAGGCCGGCACAAAGCTGGCCCATCTGCTCGTGCTGGCCGCAGATGTCGATGGTCCAGGCGATGCGGGGGCTGACGCCCATCACCTGTTCCTGCCAGCGCAGCCCCTCGACTCCCTCCTTGATGAGCGCTTCGCCGCCCGAAAGGTTGATGGTCATCTCGAGAAAGGTAGCGTTAACCAACTCCACCCGGCCCTCCTTGGCCCGCTGTTTGATTTCCTCAATGCGCTCCGGCTGAAAATTCATAATGGCGATCAGGTTGTCGCATTCAGAGAGCACAAACTTGTAAGTGGGATCGTCACGCACGCGGTCCAGGTGATCCAGATAGCTGTTGGCGCAGTATACGCGTTCATTGGAAAAGTTGGTCAGCCAGCCACAACTGGCGGGATGAAAGTTAGGCACGATGAAACCTTCCAGTGGAGCGGCTTCCGCAGCGGGTTTGGGCTTGCAAGAAAGAAGAGAAACGCACCCGGCGGCGGCGCCTGCGACACCTGCCAAGAAGTCTCGCCTTCTCACAGTCTTTTTAACGGGATTTGCCATAATGATGCCTCCTGGGGATGAGTGGGCATGCAAAACAAACCTAAAGCGCTGTCATCCAGAGCCCGTACTTTGGGCGAAGGACCCCTGTAGTTTGTTCTTCTCTGTACTTCACAATAAACTGCCGGGGTCCTTCACCCCGATGAAGTGCGTCGGGGCTTAGGATGACAGCATTGGCGGTCCTTCATCAGTCTGCCGACCCACCTCACGCCACTTCCAGCATCACGAGTTCATGAATCGGCACACGCGGTACAGTGCCTTCAACGCCGCCGGCCGGTGTCGCTCTTATCGGCAAGGTAGCGCCGGCAACCACCGCCCTTGCGCGCGAGCAGTGAATCGGCAGGTTCACCCGAATCGTGACGTCGGTCAGTGCAATGGGGTCCTCGTAGTAATCCGGATGACTTGGCGTATGGCGCAACGGCGAGAAATTCACGATGTGCACAAGGTATCGCTCTTTGCGCCCGCTTTCCGGCCGGGCGGCCTGATGGGTCAAAGTGATTTCGGTGCTTAGTGGCGCGTTGCTCTGGACGAGCGTGGCAGGCAGCAACTCCGAAACGGCCTGCTGGAAAGCGCGCCGGTAAATCCAGTACCCATTCTTGTAGTAGCTCAGACCCAGCGGGAAGCCCACCAGCACGACCCGTCCGCTCTTCGCCAGTGCTGCATAGCCCGTGACGTGGTCAAAGGGAGTCTGCTGATGACTCGTGTAGTGCTCGGGACTGCGTTGGAAAAGGGGTTCACCGAGCAAGGCCAGAGTCGTCGCGGGAGACTGCGCCTTCCACTGGGAAGCGCCCTCGTACAAGGCATATTCGTAGGGAGGAATATCACCTGTTATATTGGTTTGCGGAAGCAGGTAGGCAGGTTTGAACGGCGACATTCCCACGTAAGCGAACCCGTAGCGCTCCAGCCAGGTCTGTTCACTTCCTGCGATCAGGCCGCTACGGTGGATCGCCACCAGCGCCCCGCCTTGATCAACGAAGGCATGCAATCGTGACGCCAGGTGTTGGTCAACGGCCAGATCGTCCCCTAGCACGATGAGGGCGTAACGCTCCCACGCTGCCCCCGGTTCGAGCACGTCGAACTGCAAACGCGACTCGATCATCATTTTCACCAGCCCATAGTTTGTTTCCGTTCCCGGGGACTCGAGCGGAAGGCCGCCGGTCAGGAGAGCCGCTTCGGTGACAGGCGCTGCCTCGTCCAGATAGGGCTCAATCGATTTGATGTGCTCGTAGGCTTCGCCCACGGCGTGATAAACCGCCGGATCCAGGCGGCCACTGGGGGGCATCTGGTCCCCGATGTCGCACCGCGCGCAGTTAGCTGCAATGCTGGCGACCTCGGTCTGGAGTTGAGTCGGCAATTTCAGTCCACCGAAGTCCCCCCAATGGGTCTCGAAGCGGCCCGTCAGGCCATAGGTGGGCACCCCGAAGTTGCGCGTATAGCGGACGATGGTGGGAAAGTAGTAGTACCCCCAAAAGGCGGTCGGCAGCGCCTCGATATCGAGACTATCCATAAAGGCCACACGCTCGCCGAGGCCGTAAACACATTGACCGTTGAAATGCACCTGGCATTTCGCGCGCTCCGCTCTTACCGTCGCCTGAACCTTCGCGATGAAGGCCTTGTGCAAGTCATGCTTGTGGTTGTGCTGCACCGCCTTGTCAAATGGATCAAGGTTCTTGGCGCGTAGCTGGCGCAAGCATTCCGCGCAGAAGCACTCGCCGTCGATGGGCACGGGCATGTCCAGCGCGACACCGTCCAGCTCGTAGCGCGACGTAAATTCCTTGATGTGGCTCAGCATGAGCGCGACAAAGTCGTCGTGCGCCAGGCAGAGCGCCGTCCAATGCGGTGTGGCATCGAAGGCGGGCAGGTATGTGGTCCGGTCTCTTTTGAAAACCAGCCATTCGGGATGGTTTTCCGCCAGGTAATTGTCCCAAGTGGTGCAGTAATAAGCGCGCACGTGGATGTTCCGTTTGCGGCAAGCGGCCACCTGCGCTCCCAGCAGGTCGAGCGACAGCCCACGATGCACAGGGCCGTACGCGCTGGGGTAGTAAAAATAGCCGTGCATGTCCTTGGCAAAGACCACGATGGTGTTGACGCTGGCGGCCTGCAAGCGATCGCCCCACTCATCCGCGTTGAACTTCTCGCCGATCGTGGGGATGTACTGGGAATTGTGAAAATCCAGCCAGATCTTCCTCCAGCGGCCCGCCGGCAGAGCGGCAATTTTCGGATCGATCCAGAACTTCGGAGCGATCCCCGAGGGTCCTAGGTCCGCCGGATCGGAAGCTGCGGACGGTGATGGTTCCGCCGTCCTCGCGGTCGCGCCGGGCGCCACCTCTTTAGCCGCGGCAACTACCGTCTCGCTGATGGCCAAGCCCGCGGCGCTGCCCGCCAAGGTCGAGATGAAATGCCGCCGGTTTGATTCAAACACGATGGGTACCCTCCTCAAAGGCCCGCGAATCGGGCGCCCGATTCACGTTCAGAGCTTAGGTAACAACAACTGTCATCCGGAGCCCCGAGCCTTTCATCGGGGCGAAGGACCTCCGTAGTTCGCTCCACTCACGATTCCTGGATACTATCGGGGTCCTTCGCCCAAAAAGCGGGCTCAGGATAACATGACGTTTGGCCAGTGCGGCCACCGCACATGGTTCGTCAAACCCCGTATCGAAATCTTGACAACTTTCGTTCGCGAACCGCCCCTACTTCACAATATTGACTTGCTGTGTCTTCAGCATTTGCAGGCCTGCCAGGGCGGTGCCATTCTTCGGATCAAGTCGCAGAGCTTTTTCGAGCTCCAGCTTGGCCTCGGCAACACTGCCTGCCGCCGCCAAGGTCAGGCCAAGGTTCGCATGGGCTTGCGCATATTCCGGGTTGCTCTGGAGAGCCGCACGAAACAATTCCATGGCGGCGGGATTCTTTCCCATCCGGCCGTACAGCGTACCAAGATTATTCTGTGCCTCGGCAAAAGTGGGATTAGCCGCTATGGCCAACTTGAACTCCTGCTCGGCTTCCGGCACTCTGCCCTCGGAAAGGTAAAACACTCCCAGTTGATTGTGTGGCTCCGGAATGTCTGGCCCCAGTTTCGCCGCTTTCTCTAGCTCCTCTTTCTCGCCGTCTCGATCACCCAGTTTCGCCAGTGCCAAGGAGAGGTCGTAGTGGATGCCGGGATCATCAGGAGTAACCGTAATGGCTTCACGATAGGCTTTTGCTGCACCCTGCGTATCGCCTTTTTCGAGAGCATCGTCCCCCTTTAGGCGAAGCAGGCCAAAATTGCGGGCTTTGTCGGCCAGGTCTCGATCCTGCCGGAAAATCTCGGCCTCCTCCTGCGAACGCTTCAGGTCATTCTCTTTCTTGTAGAGGACACTGAGTTCGTAGTGTGCCCCGGGCGCGTGGGGATTTAGTTTTTCGGCCGTCTCTAACTGGCCAATCGCTTCCGGTACTCTGCCCGTGGCGGCAAGAACCAAACCGAGCTGATATAGCGCATCATAGCTGTCCGGTTTCAATTCAATCGCGTGCCGCAGTTGGGTTTCTGCTCTCGTGAGATCATTCGACCGGCGATAAGCCTGCCCCAACACCAGATAGCCCTCAAAATCACCGGGCACGCGACGGATATAGTCTTCGACGAGAGGTATCGCGGCGGAGTACTCGCTCATCTCGAGAAGCGCCTTCGAGAAGGACAGCCGGGCGGCGTTATTGCCGGGGTCGAGACGAAGAGTTTGCTCATATTCCGGCCGCGCTTCCGCGTACCGTAGATGGCGGCTATAAGCATTGGCGAGATTGTAATGCGCTTCGGCAGAATCAGGAAAGGCGGTTACGAGAATACGGAGTTCTTTGACGGCATCGTCGGCATGGCCCAACTGATCCTGGAGGGCGGCGAGCGTCAAACGCGCTTGGAACTTGAGTTGTCGAGGGGGATCCGAGGCCAGGGTCTGACGCAGATAATAAATAGCGGCAAGGTTCTTCTTTTGCGATTGGAAGACCTGGGCGAGGCCAAACGCCGCCGCGCCGGAAGTTGGGTCGATTCTGAGCGCAGCTTGGAATTGTTCCGCCGCAGCGTCAAAATTGCCCAAAGACTGAAAGGCCATCCCCAAGGCGTGGCGCGCCGGAAAATAATCAGGTTCTTGCTGGACGACCCCTCGTAATTCCGTTGCCGCCTGCTTCTGATCACCCGTATGCGCGAGTGCGAGCCCTAGATTGTAATGATTTTTCCATGATGCCGGGTCCAGGCGGAGAGCGGTTCGGAAACCCGCGATCGCGCAAGCATCATTTTCCTGCTTGGCGAACTGCAAGCCGAGGGCGCTGAAGGCGTCTGCCGTGGGGTGAGACTTAGCGTCCCGGAGGAGGACGGAGAGTGCAGGCGAACTTTCGGCGTTTGCCTGGCAGGACCCTGGCAGGGATCCCGAAGGAGACCATTTCGCGTGCACACCCGCGAGAGATCCTTCACTCGTAACATCGACCAGCGTAATCAGGACGAGCGAAAGTAAAGCGTTCCCCGAAAGCCGTGAGATCCGCCGATACCTCGGAAACACGCCTTCACCTCTTGCCGGCCGCTCCTGCCGTCAATCTTTACGGCAGAGCATACAGCCGGACTGTCGCCAAGTAAAGCCAATCCCGGTGCGCCGGCACGCCGGGTATGCGTTCGAAGTGGCGAACGTCGACCGTCAGCACGGAGCTGCCGAGAGTCAAGGCCGTCGCACCGATCGGCAAGTCCGCGAACGGAATGACCACACCGCAGCTCTGCTGTTCTCCGTCGAGCTTACCTGCCAGCAGGGCTGTTTCTCGGGTGTACGGATAGACCGTCAGGTCCGCGAGTAGTTCGTTGAGGAAGTTTTCGCGGCGAATACGCATTTCCGGGGTGATTGTGCGATGGATGCGGTGAACCAATTCGGTCAAGCCTACGGCGCTGAGCGCCGCATCTGGAAGCGCGGGGCGCACAGGCGAGAGTGCGAGTGCGATCCTAAAGAAATGACGCTGGACTCGAGGATTGGTCCCATGCGGGCGGCTTCAGCGGTTCGCGATGGCTCTCAATGGCAGATGCCACACCGTCGGCCAAGCTCTTATCCAGAGCACGCGGGCCAAATCCGAATCCTCGAACCTCAGCCCTCGCTGAGCGAACCCGGGAACGGAAGCAGGTTTTCGACGGGGACAAAGGCAGGGCGGGTTTGGGGCGAGCGCCAGTTGTCGATCATGGCGACTTGCTGCACGCAGGACACGGTGCAATGCGGGGCGCAGGATTTCCGCGTGTGGTACTCGTGAGCCAGATGCTCGGGTGTGTATTTCTCCAGGGGGATGGCGGGAAAGCCGCGCTGTTGCGAGCAGTAGTGGACCAGACCATCCTCGCAAATGTAAAGGTAGCGGCTGCCGGCGCGGCAACGCCAGTCGTTGGCAATGCCATACGAAATGTTCTTCTGGAACTGATTGAAGCGTGCATAAGAGCGCTTGCCCATCTGCATGATCTGGGCAAACAGTTCCTGTTGATGCTCGCCCAGCGGCTGAAGCTGGCCGTCGTGGTCGTGCAGGATGCCGACCGTGCTGGTGAAGCCCAGTTCCAGCGCACGACGCGCCACCGCAAGCGCATCGTCGGGATGCCGCACCGGGCTGCCCAAAACGGAGTTGATATTGACCTGGAAACTCGCGTAGCGCGCCAGCATCTGCAGCTTGCGATCAAGCACCTTCAGGCTCTTCTTCGAAACTTCGTCGGGCTGGACGTTATCGATGGAAATCTGCAAATGGTCCAGGCCGGCATGGTTCAGGCGCTCAATGCGTTGCGGAGTCAGCAGGTAGCCGTTGGTAATCATGCCCGCCAGAACTCCGTGCCGGCGAACTCGGCGGACAATTTCCTCCAAATGCGGGTGAAGCAGGGGCTCGCCACCACTGATGGTAATGATCGTGGTTCCGAGCTTGGCAAGGAGATCGACTCGGTGGAACATCTCTTCCAGTGCGACCGGCTTGGAGAAATTGTCAAACTCGTTGCAGTAGGTGCAGGAAAGATTGCAACGGCGGATGGGAATCAAGTGGGCGAGGACCGGGTGGCGTTTCGAGGCCACTCCCTTGGCTATCATTCGCCACTCACGCAGGCGCGTGTTCACGAATCGAAGTTTTCGCCGCAAGGCGAGATTCATTTTTGCATCCTGAGTACACCCGACAAGTTTGTTACGTGCTGCGCGTGCTCCCGATTGCAGGTTCGCGCTGCTCGACTCTGCTGAATCCCCGGTTCTGCCCGTCTAAGCTGAGAGGACTCAGATGGTTAAGACTAAGATATGAGGAGTAAACGAACAAGAGACATGGCTCGAATTGCTAGAAATCAAACCCGAAGTGCATTTTTTGGCCGCTCAGCGCGGTCGGGGCGCTTGCGGACACAATTCAAAACTAATCGCAACCAACATATCGGACAAATTGCTTCACTCTTGGAGGTTGTCCTTGTTTCCGATGCTAAGAGAGAGTATTCTGGTGACCTTAGGAACCTCGCAACGCCCTGGCCCCGCCGGGGCGGGTTAAACGTCCCGTCGGCCTCCGTATCGTCCAAGTCCCATGCTCAAATTTTCATTTCGGGGAGTTAACATTGAAAGCCATTCCTTTGAAGCGCGCCGCCCGCATGATCTCTCGGGGGACGTGGAGTTTCTTGACTGACCGACCGCTGGTGGTTTCCTTCGAGGTCACACATTCCTGCACAGCCGATTGCATGCACTGCGACAAAGGCACCATCAAGCCGGAACCGGCGGGGCTGCTACACGCGGAAGATTTCAAGCGATTGCGGGCGGAACTTAAGCCCATGGCGGTGCAGTTGTCAGGCGGAGAGCCGCTGCTGCGCCCGGACCTGGAAGACATCGTGCGGGCGGTGAAGGAACCCAGCGGTATGCCCTACACGATCCTGGTAACGAATGGGCGATTGTTTACGGAGGAAAAGTATCTCGCCTTGCGGGCCCTGGGGGTGAACCAGTTCTCGATTTCGATGGATTTTCCCGATCAGCGCCACGACAACTTCCGTCGGTCGCCCGGCCTCTACGCCCACCTCGAGAAACTCGTTCCCAAGCTGGCCGCGCACGGATTCGACGACGTGGCCATGAACACCGCAATCACGCGCGATAATCTAAGCTCGCTGCGGGAGATCTATGAACGCGCCAAGCAGTGGGGGGTCAACATCTCTTACAGCGCCTACACGCCGCTGCGTACCCATAGCATGGACCACTACATTAGTTCGACGGACGACCTGGCATTGCTGCGGCGCACCCTGGATGATCTGCTCGACCTCAAGGCCAAGAACGGCCGCATCGCCAACTCTTCCTGGACGCTGTCAGGCATATACGACTTCTTTCTGCACGGAACCATCCCCGGCTGCAAGGCGGGCCGACGCTTCATGGTGGTGACACCCACCGGCGGCCTGCGTGCGTGCTCAATGTTCGATAATACTTATGCATCCCAGCAGGAAATCCTGAAAGAGTGGGTGCCCAACAACACGTGCGGTGGGTGCTACGTTTCTATCCGCTCCTACCTCGACGCTTCCTTCTGGACGCTACTCAAGGATAACCTCGCGAACCGCGTCTTTACCAGTAATCGGGCTGCGAAGAATTGTTGAAGGCGGATTACACATCCACTGGAGTCTTCATGCCCTCGTTAAAGCGATTGGTGAGATTAGCGGTGGCAATAATGAGCACCAACTCCTCGATTTGTTCGATGTTGAAGAACTTACCCAGCGTTTCAAGGTCGGCGGGCTGAATGGCGGCGGGCCAAGCCGTGAGCTGCTCGGCAAACTGAATCGCCACGCGCTCCTCCGCGGTGAAAACATCGCGGCTGGACCCTCCGGGTTCCTTTAGAGCTTGCACCTGTTCATCCGTGACGCCACGCCTTTTGGCCGACGCGGTGTGAGCGCGGCTACAGTAGGTGCATCCGTTCATGATTGACGTGCGCAAATACGCAAGTTCTTTGATCTTCGGATCGAGCGCCCCCGGCGCCCACACTTGCTTGTAGAAATCCAGAAAGGGTCCCAGAACGTTGGGTTTGTGCGCCATTACCTTGAACATGTTGATAACGCGGCCGGACTTCTTCTCAATGCCTTCGTAAATCGGCCGCACCTCTTCCGCCACGTGCTCCTTCTCCAGCGGTTCGATTCTCATCGCGCCTCCAGTTTCATGAATTGGATCGTGCCCTGATGGAGTGAAGGAACAATTGTAGCAGATCGCCACGCGGTAACCCAAGTGGAGGTCGGTGGGAAGCAGGAGGTCAGGTTGGTAAGGCGGAGGTTTTACGCCGTCATTGGACGAGGTAAGCTTTCCCGGACGCAGGGGCGTGGATGGATGCCCCGCCCCTGCCAGTTAGGGAGCGATGTATTGCGCTGCCGTTTTGCCGGTTAGGCAGTAACGGATACTCCGGTGTAGGCAGACCCTGACGATGTGCTTGAGCCTGTGTTGTTCTGCAATAGGGACTGCAAAGAGCTAAAGTCGGACTGAGCGTTCGACAGGTTGCCAGACTGCAAATCCTGACCCAACTGAGCGAACAATTGAGAAGCCTGACTGTCCTGACTTCCGCCGAGGTGGTGATGATGATGGTGCTGCTGCGTCTGGGAAGCCTGGTTTTGGAAATCTTGCTGAATCGTCGAATAGTCCTGCTGGGCAGCCGTCAGATTTCCAGACTGAAGATCTTGTGAGAGTTGACTGAAAGCCTGCGCAATCGGATTGTTGCTTTGCGAAGTTGACGAAGATGTGGAGCTGGTTTGCGGCAGGTCGGATTGCAGCGTAGTGAAATCGGACTGCGCAGCGGTAAGATTGCCAGACTGCAAGTCCTGGCCAAGCTGCTGGAATTCCTGTTGGATTTGCTGCATCTGACTGGACATACTGCTGGTAATGCCGGACGTGGACATAGATGGTCTCCTCGTAAAAAGTACTACTTCTCTCTAATGAATCGTCACTTTGCGACGGGACTTTAGCGGTATTTGAATCGGAGAACACTTCACGCTTCGTTAGGCAAGCGCAAAGCCACTCCTCAAAACCAAGGCTACCCGAATCCTACACATTCGACGAGACTTCGCTTGCGGTGTTGAGGTCGTAGCCCCTTTCACTCCTGATGATCGGGCAACCGCCACAGCCCACCCGGCAAACTTTGCCGGGCGACGCCCATTGGATTAGACGGGCGCGCGATTCCGCGGACGAGGCACATAGAAACATGGCACGCGGCTGTCGCAATGGCAGATGGTTGGAGCCCTCGGCGGCAGGACCGGAACCCCAGCCCCATCCTGCCTGGTAAATATCCACAACCCATTGATTATAAACCTTTTGACAAAAATGACCGGCAAGCCGCTTGCGTTTCGGTAACATTTCGTTAACAATACCCTGCTCGAAAGTGCTCGCCGAGGGTACACAGTGCAACTGATTCCACGTGATGAAAAATTCTACGGTCTCTTCAACGAACAGGCCGAAAACATTCACAGTGCCGCCAAGATGCTTGTCGCCCTGTTTGAGAACTACCAGGAGGTCGAGAAGCAGGTTTCAGAGATCAAATTCCTGGAGCACAAGGGTGATCAGATCACGCACGCCCTCATGAAGAAGCTAAACCGTACGTTCATTACGCCATTTGACCGCGAAGATATCCATGCCTTGGGGTCTGCGCTTGATGACGTTCTCGACCTTATCGACGCGGCCGCCAGCCGATTCATTACCTACAAAATCAAGAAAGTGACGCCCGGCGCACAGCAACTGGCGAAGGTGATCTTGCACGGAACCGAAATCATCGTAAACGCTGTTGCGCAACTGCACCATCCCCAAAACATGCTCGAATACTGCGAGCAGCTCACCCTGCTGGAAGAGGAAGCTGACCGCATCAAAGGCGAATGCATTGCCCGCCTCTTTGAGGAATCCACGGATCCCATCGAAGTCATCAAGTGGAAAGAAATTTACGAGGTCCTGGAGGCCTCCACGGATAAGGAGGAAGACGTCGCGGACGTTCTCGAATCCGTGGTATTGAAGGCAGCCTGACAAAACTTTGGATTTTGGATTGGGAATTGGATCACGAGCACACCTGTCCACTCCCTCTCTACACTCCAAGGTCTCAAGTCCCAAATCTAAAATGACCCCGACCCTCACATTTGCAATTATCATCGTGGCTGTTGCTCTAAGCTTCGATTTCCTCAACGGATTCCACGATGCGGCGAACTCCATCGCCACCGTGGTTTCCACCCGCGTCCTGTCGCCGCGTGTCGCGGTTCTCTGGGCAGCATTCTTCAACTTCGTTGCGGCCTTTACCTTCGGAACCGCCGTTGCCAGAACCATGGGCAAAGGAATGATCCGCCTGGAGGCCGTCAACCTCTACGTGATCCTAGCCGCCCTGCTGGGAGCGATCTTCTGGGATATCTTGACCTGGTACTACGGATTGCCGGTCAGTTCCTCCCATGCCCTCATGGGAGGATATGCAGGAGCAGCAATCGCCAAGGCGGGGTGGGGCGCCATTCTCGTAAGCGGATGGACCAAGGTGCTCGCTTTCATCATCCTCTCTCCGGCAATCGGATTCATCCTCGGCGGTGCACTGATGCTGGCGGTCTATTGGATCTTTCAATCGTGGTCGCCCCAGCGCGTGGATAAGTACTTCCGCAAGCTGCAACTCCTCTCGGCCGCCGCCTACAGCTTCGGCCACGGAACCAACGACGCGCAGAAGACCATGGGCATCGTCGCCGGCACGCTCTTCTCCGCCGGCATCCTAAAGAGGTTTTACATTCCCTTCTATGTTGTGCTGATGGCACATGCGGCAATTGCGCTGGGAACGATGGCGGGTGGCTGGCGCATCGTGAAAACCATGGGCATGAGGATCACGCGGCTGAAGCCGGTGGGCGGATTCTGCGCGGAAACGGCCGCGGCCGTTAGCCTGCTGGGCACCGCCATGGCCGGCATCCCCGTCTCCACCACCCACACCATCGCGGGCGGCATTATGGGCGTGGGCAGCGTGCAGCGCTTCAGCGCCGTTCATTGGGGAGTGGCTCGCAGCATCATGTGGGCTTGGGTTTTGACCATCCCCATTTCCGGCGCCGCCTCTTACATGTGCTTCCTTCTTATTCACCGATTCTTCCCGACGGCATAAGTGAAAGTCCGGAGTCCGGGGTCTTGAGTCCGAAGTCAGCGGGTGGCGCCGAGATTGGCTTTCCTACCACCAGTTAAGACGACGCCGGGCAGAGGAACCTGAATTTCTCACCATGCCTCGCCTTTTCTGCCGTCATCAACCGACAATTTGGCGCCCCCTCCGTCGGACAGTTTGCACCCCGTTTTCAGGTTATCTATGGTTTATTGTAAGCGGATTTGTTTTCAGGAAGTTCTCAGCTTCGTTTTTCAAAAAGCCGTTTTGTCGACCCTTTATTTTCAGTATGTTCTCAGCTTCGTATATTTTTTCAACAGTGCGACATTAAGTCGCAAGACGACTGCGACAGTTTTTCCGTATGACTCGTCGCCGGCGCTTGCTGCCTACAACGTACCTGGCCTCGATGCCCATGTCACTACTGTAGCCTAATACCATTGATTTGTCAAGCAAAAATGAAGCGGGTTTAATGTGCCCCCCCGGCTACTTCATAAGGGCCGTGGGATGTAGCGAAAAAACCGGGTCACGCTGCGTGGGTAAAGATATTGTGCGCGCCGACGGAACGCGATTTAATGTCCCCCGCGATCCACTGCACTGCTTCCTGGCCCGCAGCCGACACAGACGAAGGGACGAAGGACGTTCCATTTCTTTGCGCCAATTCCCCTGACAATCATCAGGTCTTCCACGCGGCGGAACGGACCCTGTTTGGTACGGTAGGAAACGATTTGTTGTGCCAGCTTGGGTCCTACGCCAGGCAGGCGGGCAAGATCGCTAGCGGAAGCACGGTTGATATCGATGGCGGTCGCCACCGTGGGCGAGGACGTCTTCTGCAACAAGGCGGCAAAAGCGGGTATGCCAAACGGGGGACCCACCAGCGCGAACCAAACGAGGGTAGCGAGAATCCTGATCATTATGAATCTGCTGGGCTCCATCAAAATCGGTTGGGGTCGAAAACAACCGCTCACCCGCCCTCCGTCGTCCGCCACCATCTCCCCTGGAAAGCCTAGTGCCGCCCGGCCTCCAGCCGCGCTGTGCTTAATCACTTTTGACCTTTGCCTTTTGCCCTTTGTCTTTTGACTTGTTTTTGCTGCTCTGAAGCCCTGCGCCGCGTACTCCCGCCAGTCTAAGCATCGCCTGAAGCAGCGACTGGTAAACCGTCTCAAACTCTGGGGCCACGCCTCGGAGCGCCGCGAGATGGCGTTGGATGGTCGCCCAGTCACCGCGGACGGCGGGGCCGGTCAGCGCCCGGCGCGCGCCCAAATCCGCGAAGTTCTTGGCAGTCTCGGTCACAAACTGGTGCAGCATGGGGTGAGAAACTCTGGCCGGCACTCCGGCCTCCTGGAGCAAACTCGCTGCTTGCGCCATCAGGGTAACCAGTGTGGGTGACACCAAAAATGCGGAAAGGTGATAGAGCGTTTTATTCTCGGGTCGAATGGGAAATGCGACACCACCCAACCGTCTTACCCAGTCGCGCGCTACACGCAACGCTTGGGGGTCACCTTCGATACTCCAAAAGCACCCGCGCAGGTTTCGCACTCCGGTTTGCGGACTCGGCACGGTCTGATAGGGATGGAGCGAACCGATGGCCGCGCCGCGCAATTTGAGGGGACGAAGCACGGCGCTCGGCAGCGAGCCGCAAGTGTGAAGCGCCACCTTGCCCTTCCAGCCTTCGCTTTCCTTCCCCATGTTGGCGAGATCTCGCGCCACTGCGGCGATGGCCGAGTCAGAAGTGGAGATTAGTACCACTGATGCATCCTGCAACCTGGGGTCAGCGAGTCCCGTGGCAGTTCCCCTCCCAATAAAACGCACGGCACGACGCGCTGCCGCCGGGTTGCGCGCCGCAACAAAGGCAACGTGTACGTCAGCCCGCGTTAGCAGCCGTCCCATCGCCTGCCCTACGCGCCCCGGACCGATGATGGTGACGCTCTGAATTGGTCGGTGTTTAGGCATCCTTACGGCTTAAATCCACTTTACCGCAGAGGCACGGCGACCCAGAGAAGGTGTCAGGTTCCAGGTGTCAAGTGTCAGAGTTTTACTTGCGCCTGGGGTCCAGCACTGTATTTGCTCTGCGCCCCCGCGGTGAAACCCTTTTGGTAAGATCCCCTTTCGGTTGCGACAGGCAGTGGCGAAACGCAACCTACTTTTCACTTTTGACTTTTGCAATTTGCCTTTCGACTTTCATTGGCGGCTCCGCCGCGCTACACGCTCCCCGTTACCTTCTCTCGAAGCCCCTTGATCCGGTCGCGCAACTGCGCGGCTTTTTCGAATTCAAATTGTTTTGCCGCTTCGCGCATTCGGGTTTCGAGGGTGCGGATCAAGTCATCAAGCTGATCCCCGGTCGCCGCATTGTCGTCCTCGCTTTCGAGCGGCACGGTTACGAAATCGGCCTCGACAATGGCTGCGAGCGACATATCCACCGACTTGATGATGCTTTCCGGGGTGATGCCATTTTCCTGATTATACTGAACCTGTTTGGCGCGTCGGCGATTAGTCTCACCAATAGCTTGTTTCATGGAATCGGTGTGCCTGTCCGCGTAGAGAATGGCTTTGCCGCGCAAGTGGCGAGCCGCGCGGCCCATGGTTTGAATCAGCGCGCCGGCAGAACGCAGATAGCCTTCTTTGTCAGCGTCCAGAATGGCCACCAGTGAAACCTCGGGCAGATCCAACCCTTCGCGCAGCAGGTTAATACCAATCAGCACGTCAAACTCGCCGCGCCGCAAGTCACGCAGAATCTTGACACGTTCGAGCGTCTCAATCTCGGAATGTAGATAGCGGCAACGCACACCGACTTCCGCATAGTACTCCGCCAAGTCTTCGGACATTCGCTTCGTAAGAGTGGTCACCAGCACGCGCTCGTTCGCGGCGGCGCGCTGGCGGATTTCGCCCAGCAAGTCGTCAATCTGGTCGCGCGTGGGCCGGACCTCCACTTCCGGGTCAATTAATCCCGTTGGGCGGATGACTTGTTCGATGACTTCCCCTCCCGTCTTGGTCAATTCGTAGGGCCCGGGCGTCGCTGAGACGTAAATCAACTGTCCCACACGGTGCTCAAACTCCTCGAAAGAGAGCGGACGATTGTCGAGCGCCGACGGCAATCGGAAACCGTACTCCACCAGGGTCTGCTTACGCGAGCGGTCGCCGGCGTACATGCCGCGAAGCTGCGGAACCGTCTGGTGGCTCTCATCGAGGAACATCACCGCATCTTGAGGGAGATAGTCGAGAAGCGTCGGCGGAGGTTCTCCCGGCAACCGGCCGGAAAGGTGGCGCGAATAAGTCTCGATCCCATGGCAATAGCCCATTTATTTCATCATTTCCAGGTCAAACATGGTGCGCTGATGAACGCGTTGAGCTTCCACGAGTTTGCCCTGCTTTTCGAGTTCGCCCCGCCACCACTCGAGTTCACTCTTGATGCGCTCGATGGCTTCGTCTTTACGCTCAGCAGGCAGGACATAATGCGTGCGCGGATAGATGGGCAAACGATCGAGCGCGTGTTTCACTTGGCCGAAGAGGGGGTCGATTTGGGCTAAGGACTCCACCTGTTCGCCCCACATCTCAATCCGATAGGCCGTGTCTTCGTAGGTGGGGTAAACCTCGATGACATCGCCACGCACGCGAAAAGTCCCGCGCCGGAAGTCCACGTCGTTGCGTTCGTACTGGATCTCCACCAGGCGCCGCAGAATATCCTGCCGCGAAATCTTTTGGCCTTTTTCCAGCATCAGCAGCATTCCGTAATAGGCTTCCGGGGAGCCGATGCCGTAAATGCAGGAGACGCTGGCCACAATCAAGCAGTCGCGCCGCTCAAAGAGTGAGCGGGTTGCTGACATGCGCAGCTTATCGAGTTCGTCGTTGATCGTAGCTTCCTTCTCGATGTAAACGTCGGCGGCGGGAATGTACGCTTCCGGCTGGTAATAGTCGTAGTAGCTGACGAAGTATTCCACCGCGTTCTGGGGAAAGAAGTGGCGGAACTCATGGTAAAGCTGCGCGGCCAAGGTCTTGTTATGAGCCAGAACGAGCACGGGCCGGTTGAGGGCTTCCATCACCTTAGCCACTGTAAAGGTCTTTCCCGATCCCGTTACCCCCAGCAGCACCTGATGCTGCTTTCCGTCTTCGACTCCCTGAATCAAGTCACGAATGGCCGCTACCTGATCGCCCCGCGGCTCGTACGCAGAAAAGAGTTTAAAGTCCATCACCCACACTCGCTTTGTTGGCTGATAGTGAAAGGAACATTATATGGTGTCGGGGAGCCAAGTGTCAGGTGCAAGATCTCCGGTGTTGCGAGCACTACGGATGAAGAGTGAAGGGTGAGAATCCTTCATGATTCAAACTTTGCCCCTTGGCGTTGACACTTTACCCTTTCCTACGCCCAGAACGTCGCGATTTGCACCTTCTTACCCCGACCCTCAGGCGAACTGTGGTACCATGAAACGGTTGTTTGGACGTGAATTTCTATTGCGTATAAGGATTGGGGCCTCATGAATCAGATTTGCCGGCGTCATACATCAAGACTGCTTGTCGCACTGTTAGTATCAGGATTCGTAACCGTCGTGGTCCGGGCCCAGGCACCCGCATCCCCCGCTGCAAGCCCAACTCCGGCTGTAAGCCCGTCTCCCGCAAGCAAGCCCGCGGGCCCCAGGCTTGAGAGTCCGGAGGCAGCCGACAAGGTGGTGCTCAAGGTCGGCGATCAACAATTCACCAAGGCCGACATTGACTTCCTCATTGGGAATTTGGCCCCACAAGCGCAGCGACAGTTAGAAGCCCAGGGAAGGAAACCGCTCGGAGATCAGTTTGCGCTCGTCATAATGCTCTCCCAGCAGGCGCACCTCCACCATTTGGACCAGAATCCTGCCTTTGTTCGCAAGTTGACGATGCAGAAAGAGCAATTGGAGGCACAGGCCGCCTACGAAGAGATCAACCAGCAAGCCAAAGTTTCCCCGGAAGAGGTCAACCAGTATTACACCGCACATGCCGCCGACTACGACGAGATCATGGTGCGACAATTCGTAGTCCGCAAGAAGTCTGCTGAGCCCAAAGTTGAACCGACCCATCCAACCGCTACAACGGGCTCGGGACTTTCTCCGGAAGAGGCGAAAACCCGCGCGGAGGCCATTCGCAAGGAAGTAATCGCAGGCACCGACATCAAGAAGGTCAGCGAAGACTTTAAAGCTCCCGGAGACGTGATCATCGAAGCCGAGCCCCGCAAGATTCGCCGGGGAGGCATGCGCCCGGAAATGGAAAAGGTAGCATTTGCCTTAAAAGACGGCGAGGTCTCCGAACCTGTGGACGTCCCCCAGGCATTGGTCTTCTTTCAAGTTACCAGCCATAGCCATGCGGAGCTGAAGGATATTACTCCGGAAATCGAAAAGAGTCTGCAAAAAGAAAAGGTTGATTCAGCGTTGGCACAGGTAAAAAAGAATTCTGCCTTGTGGATGGACGACCAGTACTTCGCTCCGCCGCTCAAGCTTTCCGAGGCGCCCACGTTAGGCGCTCCCACCCTGAAGACTTCGCCTAAACCGTGATACGCGTAGCAGAAATCGTGAAAACTCCTTAACACAATTGAAGGTCGCGGCGGCCCGGTTCTATCCGCAGATGAGAACTGAGAAGATCATCGTAGCGCGAGCGGCGCCGAGGTGTTTGTCCGCACTTTGTCCGTGCTCCTGAAGCGTGGTCTGCACCACGTTTTCAACAAGTCTGTTGAAAAGTTTGTGGAAAAGCCGCTCGATATTACGGTAAGGTTAAAACCATGAAGGGCTTTTAACACTTTGCACCAACCTGATGCAATTCTTATAGTTCACATAAATTTTCGATCTGATGCAGGACTTCGCCCGTCTTGGCGATATGAATGCTTCCAGGGATTTTCCGATGGTCTTTCGCGAGTTTCCCAAAATGACTGTCGAACGCCGCTAAATATTATGCCAGAAAGATATCTGCGATGTGCCCTCATGACAGATTTAAATTAGCGGCTGAGGCTTTTTGAGTCTGATTTCGAAGACTTGGTTATCTTTCTCCAGTTGCAGTTCTTTGCCATAGGCTTGGTGGCCATCGGCGGTAACCGTTAAAACAATGGGACCTTTGTTGATGCCCGACAATTTGCATCGGCCTTGGGCATCGGTCTTGGCATTGTATGTGATTTTCTTCGCCCTCCTGGGAATCACCTGGCTGTGGGGCTCCGAAAACTGCAGGGTTACGCGCGCTTGGCTAACGGGTTCCCCGGTGGCGTATTCCTTAACCACCACGTTCATGTCGGTGGTTTCAGTGCTTGGCTTCTCACCTTGGGCATAGGCGGAACTGCTGAGGCCGACGAACAGCAGAGCGTTCGCAGCAATCCACGCTGCCAGAAATAGTTTCGTGTGCCGGGATGAGTACATGGGATGGAACCTCTGGGTCAGATCCTTGCTTGAAGGCCGCCGTCGCGCTGCTCCGCACGATTTCTCTAATATGGGTTTGACTGATCACTCCGGCAGCGCGAACAAGCCTTCCTGCTTAAATGCAATTCCGCATCCTATGATAACTCATTTCGGGAAAAAACGTTGCGGCGGAGAAAATTCTCAAATTCCGCCTATGGTGCGGGCCGCGCGGGCGTCGCACCCGAAGGCTTCGTTACGGTTCCATGGCCGGAGGATCAGGGTGCTCGCCACTGGCAGACTTGACCGAATCACCGACCCATTGGAGGTAGTTTCGCGACCCTTCGATGATCGACAGGCAAATGATCTCCGGCGTCTGATAACTGTGTAGCTTGGAAATGGCCGCCTCGATTTCCGGAAACAGCTCCCGCGTGCTCTTGATAAAAAGTTGATACTCCTTATCCTGGGCGATCTTCCCTTCCCAACGATAAATGGACTCAATGGGGCGAGTAATATTAGCGCAGGCGGCGAGCTTTGCTTCCACTAAATGCCGGGCGATTTTACGGCACTCCTTTCTGTTCGCCGCATTTACCAGAATGACGACCTTCTCGGACACAAGCCCTCCTTGCGGCCGACCCAGGGCCGTTAAATCGAGGTGTCTGAGCTCAACGTCGTAGCGGCGAGTCTATCTCACCATGCGGCGCAGTAACGCTGCCTCAACGCCAAACTTAGACACCAAACGGAAAATC
Organism: Terriglobia bacterium; assembly: GCA_052139985.1. Lineage (GTDB taxonomy): Bacteria > Acidobacteriota > Terriglobia > UBA7540 > UBA7540 > Bog-366. Next base: position 26,888 of record JBKQVI010000056.1, on the reverse strand, counting down.
TCCCGGTTGCACGGAACTCGCCACAGAAGATACAATGACATCGGTATTGAAAGCAATCCCCTTTCATGGGGACGATCGGTCGATTGAATGCGAGGCTGGCTTTGCGCCGCGATTGAGCGGGAGCAAGGCGTCGCTGGAGCTTTTCGATCAGTCGTGTGCGCACCATGAACGAGTCGAATTCCGACAACTCCGCTCTCTATCGCAACGGCATCCTGGTACTGGTTCTCGTGTCCATCGCACTCATTGTTCACAACATTTTCGGCCAGAACGGCTATTTGGCCTCGCGCCGCCAGCAAAAAGAGCTCCAGACGCTTCAGCAAAAGATCATGCAGCTCAAACAGGAAAACGACCAACTGGATAAGGAGAACAGGGCGCTGAAGTCAGACCCCGCCGCCGTAGAGCGCATCGCTCGCGAGCAGATGCACTTGGCCAAACCCGGCGAGAAAATCTATACGCTCGCGGACAAGCCCGCCGCAAATCCTCCTGCTGCCAAGGGCAAGCTAGCATCGCCCCAGCCGTAGCAAGTTGCACACAAGCCCGCGCGTTGATCGCCATTTAATTGCCCCATACTCTATGGTTGCGAGCCCGTCCGGAAACGTGTATTTTGGTTGCAAGGGCTGAGGAGGGAAAAACTCATGAATGTGGAACACCTTGTTCGTCTCATCACGTTGATAACAGTGTGCGTCGGATTTGCCTTTTCGCTAGCCGCGGCCGGAGATCTTCCCCAAGCTGGCCAAAAGGCGCCTGCTGTGACTCTGCCGTCACAGGATGGGAGTAAAGTAAGCTTGAAAGACTTTCACGGCAAGTGGGTGGTACTCTACTTTTATCCCAAAGACAACACGCCGGGCTGCACGATCGAGGCGCACAACTTTCAACGCGACCTTTCAAAATACCAGGAAAAGAACGCGGTGATTGTAGGTGTAAGCGTGGACACGACTGAGAGCCACCAGGATTTTTGTGCGAAGCAGAGCTTGACCTTCAAGCTGTTGTCGGATACGGACAAGAAAGTGGTGGCCGAATATGGCTCACTGCGCGACAACGGAATGGCCGCGCGGAATACCTTTCTGATTGACCCCAAGAGCAGGATCGTTAAAGTGTGGACCGGGGTAAAACCCTCGGAGCACAGCGAAGAGGTGCTGGCTGCGATCAGCGAGTTGCAAAAGTAATTGGCTCGCGCTCGCGCTATTCTGTCGCGCGACTGAACAGCACAAGGTGCCGTCCCAACCTACTCCACGACTCCCTGCAGTGGGCTGGACGCAGTGGCATACAGCTTTTTCGTCATGCGGCCTGCGAGGAAGGCCTGACGGCCCGCCAGTACGGCGTTCTTCATTGCTTGCGCCATCAACACGGTGTCCTGAGCGCCAGCGATTCCTGTATTCATCAGCACGGCATCAGCCCCCAATTCCATGGCGAAGGCGGCATCAGAGGCGGTGCCCACACCGGCATCGATAATCAATGGAACCTGCGTAATCATTTCTCGCAAAATGCGAATGTTGGTGGGATTCTGAATGCCGAGACCTGACCCAATAGGCGCGCCCAGAGGCATGACGACCGCCGCGCCCGCATCGATCAAGCGCCGCGCGGAAATCAGATCGTCGTTGGTATAAGGCATAACCACGAAGCCTTCTTTAGCGAGCACCTCGGTGGCCTTCACCAACTCGAAATTGTCAGGGAAGAGCGTTTTCTCGTCGCCAATCACTTCCAATTTGATCCAATTGGAAAGCCCCACTTCACGCGCCAGTCGCGCCGTCCGAATAGCATCGTCGGCAGAGTAACAACCCGCGGTATTCGGAAGGATAAACAGTTTAGTTCGGTCGATATAGTCCAACATGGACTCTTTGCTGCGGTCAGTCAGATTCACCCGCCGAACGGCGACGGTTACAATCTCTGCACCCGAAGCCTCGTGCGCCCGCGCCATCTCCTGAAAGCTGCGATACTTTCCCGTTCCCACAATCAGGCGCGAGTGAAATTGCTTTCCCGCAATCCGCAGGACGTCGGTTTCCATTTTTTCACCTCGTTGTCGATTTTAGTCGGCGGTCGGAGAAATTGCAAAGCGCCGGTGGTGGAAGCCTGGGGGTTAGGGGTTAGGATTCGGCTGAGGACCGCTCTCGTCAGGGCTTTCAACCACCACGATCTTGCCATCGGGCTGACGCTCAAGGGTGGGAGCATAGAGCCCCATAAACTTACGCCGCCACCAAAGACCTTCTTTCCGCTTCGTGGCCAAGTCCGTAAACCAGTATTGCCACTCCACGGCGCGAACCCAGCGCGGAGGATTCTTGCCGAAGGGGTTCCCGGCAAAGAGGGCGAGGACATCGGAACTGTTTTGCAGCAGACGGGCCTCCGCGCTGACCACGAAGGGATAATCGCGCCATCCCCCCAGCGAAGCAAACCAAAGGTTCCAATCGAAGCGCGGCTGGTACGGAGCATACATTCTGGGCGCCTCACGCGGGTCTTGCGGCTTATAACGGAATCGATAAGCAACCCAGTTCACTCCATCGCGAAAGCCTTGAAATTCAATTTCATACCGCGCCGTGGTCATGACCGCAAACAGTCCGTATCGGTCCGAAACTCGGAAGGGCTCAAGCGCTTCGATCGGCGCAGCGGGCAGCGGCAGTGCGCCGACTATCATGAACAGAAGCTGCGCGGCGGTGTTATAGAAAATCCAGCTCAGGAAGACCGCAGGCACGGCAAGCGACACGCAGGTGCGAAGCGAAGCAATACCACGGCGCCAGCTCTCGCGGGTGGTACCCCCCGTAGTTTGATGCGATTCCGTCGTTGTAAGCTCCATTGGCCACGGTGGGGTTCTCGCCTCGCCGCGTTTGGCGCGCCATCGCATGCGGCGAAAGAGGGACAAGAGAAAATCGTCGTCCAAAAGCAGTACACCCAACGTCAAAACGAAGTAATTCAGAAAGGCCAGATTGGCCGTCAGGATGATGCCAACCTGAAAAGGCGTGACAATGAGAAAACAGATTCGGCGAAATCGCCGCGGCAGAAAGAGCATCCACACAATCACCAATTCAATGATTAGCGCTGAAAGTGTGACGGCTGCCTGGAAAGAGTGGGGAAGTTGTTGGGCGTACCAGCCAATCCAATCTGGCAGTGGGCCGTTCTCATAATAATGATCGAGGGCGGTCAGGTGGCGCCACTGCGGATCTCCGCTGGCCCACTTGACCAGTCCGGACTCAAAGTAGATCTGGAACCAGAGCCATTGCACGAGAAACAGACTCGCTCGCGAAGGGGGCAGCTTCTCGCCGAGGCCCGGTCGCATTCCCGCGGGCGCAAAGAAAAGGCTCAGAAAGCCCGCAGCCATCAACATGCCGTCGGACTGGTAGGAGGCAAAGTCCTGCGCCGCACTGATGAAGGAAAGGAAAATCGCGAGACAAATTACAATCGTGCCGCGCGGCCACAAATTCAGCACCAGAAGCACGCTGGCCACAAGCCCGATCGCACAAAACACGAGCAGCGCAGGATCACTCGATGCAAACCATAGGAGGCTTGGGACCAGAAGAAAGCGCTTCGGCCCAAGCTGTTCAGCGGAGTTCTTAAGAAAGAGTCCAGCGGGAAGGATTCCGTCCGGGCCTATCAGGCCGCGAATTTGAAAGAACCAGGAATAGAAAGCGGAGAGGAAGATTAATCCGAGCGCACGCAACCACAACCAGCGCGGCCAGAGGTGGCCGGGATGTCCCGTGTCATCGGGGCCAAAGAGCCAGCCAAGGCCTCTAGTCAGTTCGAGCAGCATACGGAGGTATTTTACAAGCTTTGGCCGCTAGAGGCTTGCGAACAACCACACCGAGGGCTATCCGGTCAAGGCAAGTCATGGACGCCGTCAGCGCTGCACGGGTCCAAGCTCGTTCTCTCGGCGACGTTGCGCTGCAATTGGTGGCGTTGGGAATCCGTAAAGCCGACAACGCTCCGTGCCATGGTTTGGATATTGTCGCTACCCCAGACCGCCTGCATGATTCCCCAGGCGGAGTGGCTATTCGAACCCAGCAGAAGGTGCCCCGCTTCGTGCGCCATCACGGGCCCCAGGACAAGCTCCGGCGAAACATCCGCACTCCGGGAGATCTCCTGGATCCGATCGAAGAACAGGCTGGCACTCCTGCTGCAATCTCTTTCAGGTGGAATCGACGCGAACCCGAGCGCATCGCCCGACGCGGTGGATTTTACCGCCATCGCCGCGGGAAGAATGTTCACCAGCAAATCTTCCGGAGTGAGCGGGCCTTGGCAATCGGGATAGAGAACAAATTCGTCCGCGCTCGTCGGACAATCAACCCACCGCGTATTGACCCCGCTTTGGTCGAAGATCGTCGCGGCCTGTTCCTCAGCTTTCCTTAGCATCCGCGGAGGGACATGGGAGTAGTTGTAGATTCGAAGCGTTATCCCGGCACCGGATTGACGGCCATACGACGGAATTGGGCCGCGGGAAGCCCCGTGGCGCCTCCTCGCGGAAGGAATTCCGGAAGACGTTGGCCTCTTCTTGGCTCCCCCCAAGCTGATGGCGCTCGATTTCGCGGGTTGGAAGTACGTAGCGGCGAACTGAGCAGAAGGCGTATCTGGATTGAAGGCATCAGGATTCAGTTCCAGTCTTTGCGCCGATATCGGAATTGCTAACATCAGAGTGGTGCACACTATCGCTAAGCTGATCGAGCATCGAACCAGGGATTTCATACCGCCTCCTGACTGGTTCGCGCGCCCCCCGGGGAAAAGACACACTTCTCCCCGCGCAATTCCACGTTCAACCCGTAATTGGCGGCAATTAAGCCCTAGGAGGAGGGGGTTAAATGAAAAACGGGAAGCCAAAGAGCTTCACGCGTTTCCTGTGGGATTGCCGTCGCCCAGGCCGCCAAACCGTCGGCAGCGGCATTCCATTTAACCCCGCTCTATTTCTCTCCACCCCATAAGACGCAAAAATCTGCCAGCCGTCTCACGCGGTCCCTCGTGTGCCGCCGCCTATGTCGGTTCCTTGAATCCGCCCGATAAGTTGTCATCTTCGTGTAACCATGTCTCACCACCGTATAGCTTCCTTGAGCATATACGCAGCCGCGAGGCAATATGTTCCCATGCTCAATTGAAGGCCGTGTTAACTTCCACGAACAGCATCGTGAAGTTCCCTTCCCGTGCCAGACGGCCCATCCTGTGTTCCGCTTGGCTAACAAGCATTGCCTAACAAGCAAATTGAAAAACTCACGCGGGAGTGCTAACCTTTGGGCGTTGGCATAGTCTAACTATGGCAAGGAGGCAAGTGCATGCATCATGATGAAATCCCTCCCGGAACACTCTACCTGCTGATCCTTAAGGCTCTGGCCCGCAGAGGCGAGCTCCACGGCTATGAGATCGCCACGTGGATCGAGCAAGTTTCTGACGAGGTCTTGCAAGTCCAGGAAGGTTCACTCTACCCCGCCTTACAGAGGATGCTCATCAAAGGCTGGGTCAATGCAAAATGGGGCGTGACACCAGGGAACCGGCGGGCGCGCTACTACCGCCTCACGCCATTGGGCCGAAAGCAACTTGAGGTTGAAGTCTCGCAGTTTGAACGAGTCGTCCAAGCCATCACTCGCGCGATTCAGACTGCCTGAGAGGTGATCGCCATAAGTTGGCTCCGGTACTCGGCGCTGGCACAGCCACGCAAGGTCGCACAGGCACTCCTGCCTGCGCGACAACAACCCGTGATAGTGAGGGGAGCCGAACGGCGGAGTGGTGGGTGCTTTAGCTGAAAGCTGAACACTGATAGCTGATAGCCGAGAGCTTGGAAGGTGAACATGTTCGCTGAACTCGCCACACGGTTGCTGATGCTGTTTCGTCGGAAGCATTTCGACGCTGATCTGGACGAAGAAATGCGTCTGCACCGCGAGCTGCGCGAGCAGGAAGAGATCGAGCGCGGACTTTCAGCGACGGAAGCTCATTACGCCGCGCAAAGGCGCTTCGGCAACGATCTTGTTGTGAGAGAGGAGAGTCGCGACATGTGGGGATGGAACTGGTTGGATAACTCGATTCAAGATGTTCGATACGGCCTGCGGATGCTGGCTAGAAATTCGGGTGTCGCGGGCGTAATGATCGTGACCTTGGCGATCGCTATCGGAGCCACCACCGCCATCTTTAGTGTGGTTTACGGGGTCCTGCTGCGCAGCCTGCCCTACCCCAGGCCCGATCGGCTCGTGAGCATCTCGGAGGTGGCCGCCGACGGCCACCTGATGGGTTTTACGGACCCGAACTTCGCCGATTTGCGCGCCGCGAACCATACGCTCGAGGGCATGGCGCTCGCCAAAAGCTGGCCGACCACGGTCTCGGGCGCCGAAGGGCCTGCCAGGCTCGGCGTGGCCCCGGTCTCGGGCGATTTCTTCCGAGTGATGGAGGTTGCACCCATCCTGGGCCGCGGCTTTTCTCGAGACGAGATGCAGGAGGGCGGCACGCCCGCGGCTCTCGTCAGTTATGGCTATTGGCGGCAGCACCTGGGTAGCTCGACCGATCTTTCATCGTTCAAGTTCAAAGCCGAGGATCACACTTTTTCCGTGGTGGGTGTGCTGCCGCCCGGTTTCAGTTACCCGGCTCATACGGAGCTTTGGGTTCCGGCGGAGCTATTCGGTCAGCAAAGCCCCAGCCGCACTTCGCACAATTGGTCGGCGGCGGTCGCGAGATTACGCGACGGAGTGAGCCTGGCCCAAGCGCGCAGCGACCTCTCCGTCCTCGCGCATCGCCTCCACCAGCAATACAAGCCCGACATCGATATGACGGACCTCAACGTAGCGCCGCTGCGCGCGGCGCTGACGGCCACCGTCCGCCCCGCCCTGCTGATTCTGCTCGGTGCCGTCGGCTTTTTGCTTCTGGTGGGATGCGCCAACGTGGCCAACTTGATGCTGGCCCGAGCCGTCGAGCGTGAGCGCGAGCTTGCCGTGCGCGCCGCTCTGGGCGCCGGACGCGGCCGATTGGTGCGCCAGTTCCTGGTGGAATCGCTGCTGCTGTCGCTGGCGGGTGGCGGCCTGGGCGTGGTCCTGGCGATTGCAGGAGTGCACGGTCTGCCGGCGCTGGCCCCGCCCAACTTGCCCCGACTGGAAGAGGTCTCCGTGAACGTAGCGGTGCTGGGCTTCGCCCTCGGTATTTCGGTTCTGGTAGCGGTCAGTCTGGCCATGGCGACGGCGCTGCGGGCCACCGCCGTGGATCCTCAGGCCGGGCTAGCCGAAGGCAGCCGCGGCGCGTCCGGCTCGCTCGCCTCGAATCGCCTTGCCCGCATCCTGGCGGGGGGGCAGATGGCCGTCACCCTTGTGCTGCTGGCGGCCGCCGGGCTACTCGGCCGCAGCTTGCTCCGCGTGCTGTCGGTCGAGCCCGGCTTTCGCACGTCCAACATCGTGACCATGGAGATCGAGGTGCCGTCGTCGCAGCCCATCAATTCTATTGCGGCGGCCATCGCAGCCATCAAAGATACGAAGCCCGCCAACTTTATGAGCAGCCTTTTCGACCGGCTGCGGGCCCTCCCCGGCGTCGAGCAAGTCGGCGGGGTTTCTGCCGTGCCTTTGGCGGAGGGGGGCGATTGCCCCGACGGCAAGTTTCTGCGGCTCGATCGACAGCCTGAGTTCGACCTCGCCAAACCGGAAGACTCCGCGCGCGTCGATCGCCTGTGGTCCACGGCTCCGGGTGGCGGGGCCGATTATTGTGTCGCGAGCGAAGGCTACTTTAAAGCTCTCGCCATCCCGCTCCTTCACGGGCGCCTCTTTGACGAACGCGACAGCGCTAGCGCGCCCCACGTGGCCGTTATCAGCCAGTCGCTGGCTCGCGCCACCTGGCCCCATCAGGATCCTCTTGGCCGCACCATCGAGTTCGGCAACATGGACGGCGATATGCGACTGCTCACGGTGGTGGGTGTGGTGGGCGACGTGCACGACCGCAGTCTCGAAAAACCGCCCGATCCCATCGTGTACGTGGACTACCGGCAGCGCCTGCGCGGCGAACGCGATTTCACCGTGGTGATGCGCGGCGATGTTCCCCCACAGGTTATGCTCGCTAGCGCCCACCGGATTATCCATGACCTTTCTCCCGAAGTGGCGCCTCGTTTCCAGACCTTCCAGGACGTCTTCTCTGCCTCCCTCGACACGCGCCGGTTCAATTTGACGCTCGTGGGGGTTTTTGCCGTCACCGCGCTTTTGCTCGCTGCGGTCGGCATCTACGGCGTAATGGCGTACTGGGTCGGGCGGCGCACGCGCGAGTTCGGCGTCCGCATGGCGCTCGGCGCCCGGCCGCGTAGCGTACTGAAGCTGGTGCTGGGCCACAGCTTGCGAACGCTCGCCGTAGGCATGCTTGTTGGACTAGCCGGCGCGTTTGCCCTCACCCGCACCATGGAGTCACTGCTCTTCGGAGTGACTGCCTCCGATCCTCTCACCTTTGCGGGCGTGGCGCTGACGCTGGGCGCAGTCGCGATGCTTGCTACCTACATTCCCGCGCATCGGGCGACGAAGGTCGATCCCATGGTGGCGCTGCGGTATGAATGAAGCCATCAGCAAAGGCAGCTATCAGCGCTCAGCTATCGGCTCTCAGCTTTCGGCTGTCAGCTAAAGCCGGATGGCCCGTCGCGAATCGGCTGAAAGGTGAACGCTGAGAGCTTGGAAGGTAAACATGTTGGCTGAATTAGGCAGACGCCTTTCGATGCTACTTCGTCGCCGGTATTTCAATGCTGATCTGGACGAGGAGATGCGTTTGCACCGCGAATTGCGCGAGCAGGAAGAGGTCGAGCGCGGACTTTCCGCGAAGGAAGCTCATTGCGCCGCCCGAAGGCGCTTTGGCAACGACTTGGTTTTGAGAGAGGAGAGTCGCGACATGTGGGGATGGAACTGGCTCGAGAACCTGATTCAAGATGTTCGCTATGGCCTGCGAATGCTGCGGAACAGTCCAGGCTTCACCGCCGTGGCGATCATTACTCTCGCCCTCGGCATCGGGGCGAACACGGCGATCTTCACCTTGGTGGACGCGGTCATGCTCAGGACGCTGCCCGTGGCGAATCCCAGCCAACTCTACCGCCTGGGCGACAATAACAATTGCTGCGTCGATCACGGCACCCAAAACGGGGGCAGCTTTGTTCTCTATTCCTATCCGCTCTACGAGGACCTTCGCGATCGCACCACGGAGTTCAGCGAACTGGCCGCCTTCATGCCTTTTTTGACGGACCTGAGCGTCCGCCGCAGTCACATCTCGACTGTGGCTGAACCCTACCACGGAGAGTTTGTCTCCGGCAATTACTTCACCACGTTTGGCGTGAACGCCATCGCCGGACGCGCCCTGACGGGGAATGACGACAAACCGGGCGCCCCGCCCGCGGCGGTCATGAATTATCACACCTGGCAGCGGCAGTTCGGCAGCGATCCTACCGTGGTCGGCTCCACGTTCACCATTAACACGGTCCCCTACACGCTAGTGGGTGTGGCGCCGCCCGCTTTTTACGGCGATACGCTGCGCAGCGATCCACCCGATTTCTGGCTTCCCTTGGCTACGGAACCGCTTTTGAATCGGCAAAATAGCCGCTTGGATCGCGCCTGGCTTGACTGGCTCTATCTGATCGGAAATCTGAAAGCCGGAGCCGAACCCGCACAAGTGCAAGCCCAGCTCACGGTTAGACTGCAACAGTGGCTCAACAGCCACCCCGAGGTTATCCCCGACCGGGACCGTGGGGACATCCCCAGGCAGCACATCCACCTGACGCCCGCCGGCCATGGCGTCGAGCGGATGCAAACGGACTACGCGGTCGGGTTGCACTTGCTGATAACCCTTTCGGGCCTGGTGCTGCTGATCGCCTGCGCCAACATTGCCAACCTGTTGCTGGCGCGCGGCGTCGCGAATCGCTTGCAGACGGCGGTGCGGATAGCTCTGGGCGCTCCGCGGCAGAGGCTAATCCGCCAGATGCTCACCGAAAGCGCCCTGCTGGCGCTGGCGGGCGGGGCCGCGGGCGTCTATGTTGCTTATGCTGGAACGCAGGCCCTCCTGTTGCTCGCCTTTCACGGGGCTCACTATGTCCCCATTAGCGCGCGGCCTTCCCTTCCGGTGTTGGGGTTTGCCCTGCTCCTGTCGCTCGCCACAGGAATCGTATTCGGGATAGCCCCTGCCTGGATGACCTCACGTTCCGATCCCGCCGATACGCTGCGCGGAGCGGGCCGTTCCACGCGCGACCGCTCGTCGTGGGCGCAGAAATCCCTGGTCATTCTACAGGTCGCACTCTCCGTCATTCTGTTGATCGGAGCGGGCTTGCTCACGCGAAGCCTGTGCAATCTCGAAAACCAGCATTGGGGATTTGTCACCCAGGGCCGCCTGATCGTAAAGGTCGATCCGGCGCTTGCGGGCTACGCACCGGACAAGCTGGACAGGCTTTATCAGCGGCTCGAATCGACGCTGGCGCAGGTGCCCGGGGTGCTGAGCGCCAGCCTTTCCGGCTACAGCCCACTGGGCGACAACAATTGGAACGAGCGCATCTTCGTCGAAGGCCACCCGCCGGATTATGCGGGCGTCGCACCCTCCTGGGTCCGTATCGGCCCCCACTACTTTGAAACCATCGGTACGCGCTTGCTGCGAGGCCGCGCCATCGAAAAACGTGACACGCCCGCTGCCCCACACGTCGCCGTCATCAATGAGACCTTCGCTCGCAGATACTTCCCCAAGGAAGATCCCATGGGACAACACTTCGGGATGGACGACGCGAGCCACAGCGGCGACTATGAAATTGTCGGCATCGTCGAGGACGCGAAATACCAGGACACGCGCGGCCCTGCTTACGCCACGTTTTTTCTGCCTTTGCTGCAGACTCCACCGGGAGACTTGGTCCGCGATGGCACCGTTTACATCCACGATATCGAACTGCGCACCGCGGGCAACCCGGAAAATCTGGAGGCTTCCGTCCGAAAGACGCTTGCTGGAATCGACCCGAATCTTACCATCCTCGGCATGACGACCTTCGCCGAGCAGGTCAGTTTAAACTTCAATCAGGACCGCCTGATCGCCCGGCTGACCGAACTCTTTGGCTTCCTGGCGCTGACGCTGGCGTGTGTAGGGCTGTACGGGGTCACGGCATTCTCCGTGGCGCGACGTACGAACGAGTTCGGCATCCGCATGGCGCTCGGCGCCGATCGCAAGAACGTGCTGAGCTTGGTGATGGGCGGAGCTCTCGGGCAAGTGTTAATTGGGCTCGCCTTTGGGATACCGCTGGCACTCGCAGGAGCACGGCTGATGTCCAGCCAGCTCTATGGAGTGAAAAGCTACGATCCCGCGATTATTGCAGTGGCAGCGGCGATCCTTGCGGCGTGCGCTCTGGTGGCAGGTTTGGTGCCCGCCCGGCGTGCCACGAAGGTCGACCCCATGGTGGCACTGCGCTACGAGTAAAGCAGTGGGGTGGCGCAGGCACTCCTGCCTGAGCGCAAGGCTGATGCATTCCATACATAGAGGCACAGGCAAGAGTGCCTGTGCCCCTGCTCACAGCTTGGATGGTGAACATGTGGACCGAATTCACGCGACGGCTCGCCATGCTGTTTCGTGGCAGGCATTTCGACGCCGATTTAGAGGAAGAGATGCGCCTGCACCGCGAACTGCGTGAGCGGGAGCAAATCGAAGCGGGAGTGGCGTGGGAAAAAGCGCGCTGCCTGGCGCGGCGGAGATTCGGAAATGACCTTGTTCTGAGAGAGGAGAGTCGCGACATGTGGGGATGGAGTTGGTTGGAGGGAACGCTGAAGGACGTGCGCTATGGCTTTCGGATGCTGACGAAGAACCCTGGATTCGCCGCCGTTGCGGTTCTTTCATTGGCGCTCGGAATTGGAGCCAACACTGCGATTTTCACCTTGATTAATGATGTGCTTCTGAAATCCCTGCCCGTGCGAGACCCGCAGCAACTCGTCTCATTCGGCAAAGCCTATGGCGCAGGGGTCATCGGGGGACTCGACCCGGGGCCCTTTGATCTGTTTCCGTACGACTTCTATGAGCAGATCAAGAGTGATAAAGAAGGCTTCCAGGGCGTCTGTGCGTTTGCGAGTTTCACCACAATGGTAAGCGTGAGGCCCGGTGGCTCCTCTCAGGGGCCTGCTGAACGAGCCATCAGCCGTCTGGTTTCCGGAAACTACTTCGCCGTCCTCGGTGTAAACACCATTCTGGGAAGGGAAATCTCGCCCTCCGACGCTGAGGTACCGGGGCGGAGTCCAGTTGCCGTTATCAGTTACCGCTACTGGCAGCGGAAGTTCTCAGGCGATCCCGGCGTGCTGGGCAAGTCGATTCTGGTAAATGCTACTCCTTTTACGGTGATTGGGGTTGCGCCCGCCGGTTTTTTTGGCGAATCGGTTGATACCGACCCTCCCGAGATGTGGCTGCCCCTCACCATGCAGCCGCAGGTAACTCTCAGGCCTTCCTTAATCGATCCGCATGGACCCTACTGGCTCCATCTTATCGGCAGGCGCGGGCCCGGACCCGGCCTGAAGCAGGCGCAAGAATGGGTAAATCTCCGGCTTCGCCAGTACCTGGTAGAGCAACAGGGCGCAAACCTCACTCCCAAAGATAAGACCACGATTCAACACATGTATTTGGAATTGTTGCCCGGCGCTGCGGGTGATTCCAACCTGCGAGTTGAGTACTCGGAACCCTTGGAAATCCTGATGGGCGTGGTGGTGCTCGTTCTCCTCATCACTTGCGCCAACTTGGCGAACCTGCTTCTTGCCCGAGCCATTGCGCGCCAGAAAGAGCTCTCCACCCGGCTGGCTCTCGGTGCCGGCCGCTGGAGGATTATCCGCCAGATCCTTACTGAAACTCTTCTTCTCTCCGGCCTGGGGGGAGTACTGGGCTTGGCGTTCGCCGTTTGGGGAACGCGCTCCTTAATTAACTTCGTTGCCGGCACGGCAAGTTACATCCCTCTCGATCCGATTCCCGACGTCAGAGTGCTGGCCTTCACGCTAGGCGTCTGCTTGCTGACGGGAATTTTCTTTGGCTTAGCGCCGGCCCTTCGTGTTTCGCGCGCCAGTCTCGCGTCGTCCCTGAAGGAGAGGTCGCGGACGATGAGCGGCAGTTCAGGCGGGCACGGTAGAATCCCACTCCCGAAGATTCTCGTGGCGAGCCAGGTGGCGCTATCGTTGCTCCTCCTCGTAGGCGCAGGCTTGTTCGTGCGCACGCTTCGTAATCTGGCGCACCAGGATTTTGGCTTCAATCGCTCCAACATCCTGTTAGTGACGATCGATCCTCACATGGCAGGTTACAAGCCAGATCAGGTCCGCAGCCTTTATGGGGAGATATTGCACCGTATGACCGCTCTTCCGGGCGTTCAATCCGCCACACTCTCCATGACCCCTCCACTGAGCGGAATGAGTTGGACGGATGCCGCCACCATCCCCGGCCACGCCCCGCAACCCAATGAGGACATGGGAGTCTCCCTGAACAGCGTGGGGCCTCAGTATTTCGAGACCGTCGGAATAGCCCTGCTGCGCGGCCGTTCGATCGGACCTCAAGATACGGGGGATTCGCCCAGAATTGCCGTGGTCAGTCAAGCGATGGCGGATCACTTTTTCCCCCGCGCCAATCCCCTTGGCCAGCGCCTGAGTTTCTCCGATCCCGATATAAAAGGTGACTGGGAAATCGTGGGAGTGGCGAAAGATGCGAAATATAACAGCCCCCGCGAAACTCCGAAGCGAATGATATACCTCCCGGTAATGCAGCAGTCCGGCCAAGACGTTTTTGTGCGGAGCCTGGAGGTTCGAACCGTGGGTAATCCCGCTCGGGTGGCTGGCGAAGTTCGCCGGGCCCTCGGCGAAATCGACAGTAACTTGCCCCTCGTGAGCGTAATAACGATCAACGAGTGGGTGGACCACTTCCTGAGCCGGGAGCAACTGGTTTCCAATCTCACTAGCTTCTTCTCATTGCTGGCGTTGTTGCTGGCGTGCATTGGGCTCTACGGAGTGATGAGCTACAACGTTGTCCGCCGGACAAACGAAATCGGCATCCGCATTGCCCTCGGTGCGGAAACGGGCGGCGTGCTGTGGCTGGTGCTGAAAGAATCACTTCTTCTTCTGGGAGCCGGCGTAGTCGTTGGCGTTCCGGTCGCCTTGGCTGCCATGCGACTGGTCCGAAACCAACTCTTTGGCCTCAGTCCTTCAGATCCGATCACCCTCTGCGGGGCCATTTTGTTGATCGGACTGGTCACAATGCTGGCTGGCTACCTTCCGGCCCGCCGCGCAACGAAAGTCGATCCCATGGTGGCGCTGCGCTACGAGTAAAGCAGCGGGGTGACACAGTCACGCCTGCCTGTGCGTAATGGCTGATGCACTCTTTGCATAGGGCGCAGGCAGGAGCGCCTGTGCCACTGCCGACAGGTCGGATGGTGAATATGTGGACCGAATTCACGCGACGGCTCGCCATGCTGTTCCGTGGCAGGCACTTCGACGCCGATTTAGAGGAAGAAATGCGCCTGCACCGCGAGCTGCGGGAGCGGGAGCAAAGCGAAGCGGGCGTGGGGCCGGAAGAGGCGCGCTACCGGGCGCGACGGAGATTCGGAAACGACCTTCTGCTGAGAGAGGAGAGTCGCGACATGTGGGGATGGAGTTGGCTGGAAAACTCTTTGCAGGATGTTCGCTTCGCCTGGCGGATCCTGCTCAAAAATCGCGCCTTTACTGCCGTCGCCGTACTGACTCTGGGCCTTGGCATTGGGGCGAACACGGCAATCTTCACGTTCGTTGACGCCTCGCTGTTGAAACCTCTACCCTACCCAGACTCCGCCAAGATTGTATTCATTGCACAGCATCCGCCACACAGCTCGGATTTAGTGCACGTCCATCCTTTTGACTTCCTCCAGTGGCAAGCGCGGTCGCAATCTTTCGACGCATTGGCCCTGGTACAAAGCATTCCCGCCAACGCCATGGGGCCGGAGGGCGCGGAACAATTGTCTGGCCTGTGGACGACGGCCGGCCTTTTTCGCGTGTTCGGAGTCAGCCCGGCCCTGGGCCGCGGGTTCACGGAAGACGAATCGGTGGCCGTGGGGGATCCCCCCGCGGCCACCGGTCACGTGGTCATCATCAGCCACGCCCTTTGGCGGCAACGATTCGCCTCCGACCCTAACATCATCGGCAAGACCCTCCTGTTGGGAGGGGAGCCTCAGACGGTGATCGGCGTCATGCCGATGGGGTTTCGCGTCGGAATGCTCGACCCGGATCTTTACCTGCCCATGCCCGTTGACCGGCAGCAGCCAGACGCCATCGGGTCCCACAGCTTTGATTGTTACGGGCGGCTGCGCGCGGGAGTGGACCTGGGGGCGGCGCAGGCGGAGATGAATTTGATCGCTGGCCGTTTGGGCCGAGAGTACCCGATGGATCATGATTGGACGGTGGCGGTCCTGAGCCTGCGCGACCACTTGACGATGGACTCGCGCCCCGTGCTGCTCCTCTTGCAGGGCGTGGTAGCTTTCATCCTGCTGATCGTCTGCTCCAACGTGGCCGGACTTCTCCTGACTCGCAGTATCGGCCGAAGGGGCGAACTCGCCGTCCGGCTGTCGCTGGGAGCCAGCCGACTGCGTCTCGTTCAATCTCTCGCCATCGAAAGCCTGGTACTCTCATGCGCTGGGGGCGTTGCTGGCCTTCTGCTGGGTAGTTGGGCCAGCCATTTGCTTTACCATTTGACTCGAGCGGCGGGGTCCCTGGGTCAAGTTCAGGAGGCTCGTCTCGACTCTCGTGTTTTGGCCTTCACTGCCGGGCTTTCCTTATTGACCACCCTGCTTTGCAGCCTGGTGCCCGCCTGGCAAGTCTCGCGGTTTGACCTCCAAACAACGCTGCGCGGCGGCAGCCGCAGATCCTCCGAAACTCATGTCCATCGGCACCTAGCGGGGACTCTGGTGATCTCTCAGGTGGCACTGGCAGTTGTTCTCCTGATCGGGGGGGGCCTACTCCTGCGCACTCTTTCTCATCTCCTCAAGGTTCAATTGGGATTCCAGCCGGAACGCGTTCTTACGATGCAAATGCTCATCCTGGGACATGAATCGCAGCGAGCCAACAAGGTTGAGGCAATCCTCGACCGCGTTCGATCTCTGCCCGAGGTTCGCGCCGCCGGCACAATCCAGTTTTTGCCGCTCGGCCCCACGAGCGGGACGGGATTCTATATCGAGGGAGAGCCGGAACCGGCGCCGGCCGAGAAGCACGGCACCGAGGTTTCGCTCGTCAGCGCCGGCTACTTCGCCGCGATGGGCATTCCCGTCCTCGCGGGGCGTCCGTTCGATGAGCGTGACCGCCTTGGCAGTCCACGGGTATGCCTTATCAACAGAGCATTTGCCAGGAGATTTTTCCCCGATCGGGACCCGATCGGCCACCGAATTGTCGTGGAGTGGAGCAACGAGGCCCCCACCGAGATTGTAGGAGTGGTGGGTGACATCCGGCAGGACGGCATCACCGAAAACCCCGAACCCACGGTCTTCATGGCTCAGGCCCAGGTGCCGGCGTACATCACGCATCTGGTCGTGCGAACATTAGTTGACCCGAAGCGGATTGTTAATGCCGTCAAGCACTGCGTCCATGAAGTAGATAAAGGTCAGTCCGTGGCAGAAATTAAGACGATGGACGACTACGTCGCGGAGTCACTCGCGAGGCCAAGGGTGTACAGCGCCATGGTGGCTACCTTCGCCGGACTCGCTTTAATGCTCTCAGCGATCGGGGTCTACGGTGTGATTTCCTATTCGGTCAGCAAACGCACGCACGAGATCGGCATTCGAGTGGCTCTCGGTGCGCGTCGAGGCGCCGTCTTGGGCCTCGTCATGAAGCAAGGACTGCGCCTCGCCCTGATCGGAACCGTCCTCGGGTTCATAGGCGCGCTGGCGCTCACGCGCTTCTTATCCAGCTTTCTCTTTGGTGTGAAGTCGACCGACCCCTTAACATTCATCGCAGTTTCCGTACTCCTGTCTGCCGTGGCTCTCTCGGCCACGTACCTCCCCGCACGCCGGGCGACCAAGGTCGATCCCATGGTGGCGCTGCGGTATGAATGAAGGTAGCACGTCGGAGGCAGGCGCTATCGCCTTCCTGTGTTGTACTCAAAATCGGAATTCTGCCCTATCCATTGTCCGCCAATGAGGAACGGCTTGCTACTTGCCCGCATTGATCGGCCATTAGGCCAAGCTGGGAAGGCTGTGTATAATACAGTTATGGGAAACCGTGTGATCCGCGTCTCCGATACCGAAGCAGTGGGCGATTTTGGGTCGCTACTGGATATGGTGCGCTCGGGCGCTGAAGTAGTGATCGAACACGAGGAGCGGCCCGTGGCCGTGGTGCGCGCGGCCGAGCCGGCACGCCGCAGTATCTCGGAGTGCATCGCGCTCGCCGAGGTGCACGCAAAAGAGCGGGGCTATGAGCCCACTCTTGATCCGGATTTCGCCGCTGACGTCGCAGACATTATCGATAACCGCCAACCGTGGAAGCCGCCCGCGTGGGAGTAATCCTCGATTCCAGCATTCTGATTGCGGCCGAACGTGCGGGGCAAACCGTTCAGCAGATACTGTCCGATGTACGCGCGGCTCAGGGTGAAATCGATGTTGGCCTCTCAGTGGTGACCATCGCAGAGCTCCTTCATGGAGCTTACCGCGCGGGGAACGAGGCCCGGCAGCAGCGGCGGCTGGAATTTATCGAAGAACTGTGCCGGGACGTGCCCCTTTATCCCGTGACGCTCGAAGTAGTCCGACTGGTAGGCAAAATCGAAGGGCAAGAGGAAGCCAAGGGCGTGCGGATCTCTTTCGAAGACTTGCTGATTGGTGCGACCGCACTGCACCTGGGCTATTCGGTCGTTACACACAATATCCGTCATTTCCGCTTAATCCCCGGCCTATCTGTCGCGCAGTTTTGACAAAAATCGAATCGCGACTGCATTACAGCCAAAAGCGACAGAGAATCGAAGGCCGAGCCTTGGCGGGCAGATCAATTGCAAGTCGGTCCTGTTGAAGGATCTCGGTCACAACCGCACTGGTATCAAAATTCCACGGGCAGGGTCTTCAGCACACGGGCAGCGGGTTTCTGCAAATCCCAAGTCGGCATTTCCTCGATCAGCCGGAGTCCTGGTAACCGCTCAAGAACCGTAGAAAGGACGATATACCCCTCGGTCCGAGCCAGCGGCGCTCCGACGCAGAAGTGAATACCGAAGCCAAAAGCAATATGCCGGTTCTTCTGCCTCCGAATGTCAAATTGGTCCGGGTCGTCAAAGTAAGCGGGGTCGCGATTTGCCGCGTTGAGCATTTGAAAAACCATTTGTCCTTGGCGAATCTGTTTCCCGCCCATTTCCGCATCCTGCTTCATCAGGCGTGGTTGGCGCGCGATGGGGCTTTCGTATCGCAGAATCTCCTCAATGGCGGAAGTGAGAAGTGAAGAATCGCTTTGCAGCAGGCGCCATTGATCGGGGTGTCGCAGCAGCGTGTAAACCCCATTGCCAATCAGCGAGGTGGTGGTTTCGTGGCCGGCAACCAGCAGCGTGATGCAGGAATTGAGCAACTCCGCTTCCGTAAGCCTGTCGCCTTCGGACTCAACGGCCGCGAGTTGCGTGAGCAGATCTTCGCCGGGCTGGCGGCGCTTCTCCCTGATCAGGTCGCTCAAATAGGCGCGGATCGCCAGCAGAGCCCGTTGCGAGCGGTGGATCACTTCGGGAAGAGGTTTGTTGACTCCCTGGAACGCCAGCAGGTCATCGGCCCAGCCTTTGAAGAGGTTTACGTCGGACTTCGGCACGCCGAAGATCTCTGACAGCACTGTGACCGGCACAGGAATCGCCAAGTCCTTGATGACGTCCATCCGTCCGCTCTGCTGCACGCGATCCAAAAACTCATTTACGATTACCTGGATGCGAGGTCGCATGGACTCCACGACACGCGGAGTGAAAGCCTTGGAAACCAACCCGCGAAACCGAGTGTGATCTGGCGGATCGGAATGAATCAGACCCTTTTGGCGGTAATAGTCTTCAAATGCTTTGAACTCATTCCTCGATTCGGCGGGTAAGTACTCCACAACCTTCGCCAGCCGTCCTTCATTTGAGAAGTGGCTCACGTCCTTGAACGTGGTCACCATATCGTCGTACCGCGTCAGGACCCACCCGCCGATGGAATCGCTCCAGTGGACCGGGTCCTCCTCGCGAAGCTGACGCAGGATGGGGTACGGGTCTTCCATGAATTCCTTGGAAATCAATAAGTCATCCAATGCTTTTAGAGAGGTTGAAGACATAAAACCGTCCTGGTGGCAAAATCCTTTGCATTCCGTAGCGTCTAATTTGAACGTAGCGCCGCCCTTTAGCGCGGCAGATGCCGGGCTCAAGCCCGGCCCTACCCCCCACAAGGGTGCAACAGGGACGCATCGGACCAGCGGCGCCTCGTAGCGTCGGCATCCTGCCGATCCCGGCGAAGCTAAAAAGATGCCGGTTGGGAGGCAGCGTGGCGCAGCGGCGGCTTGGCGCCGCCAAGTGGCGAGGTAGACTCGCCGCTACGACTTCAAACTACACCATTACCCCTTGGAACGCGGCGTTATGATCGCGCTCCAAAGAATTTGCACGTCCCGCTCGAATAATCGACACTCCAGTTTGCCACTACTTTCTGTTGAATGCTCATGAGTTTTCACTGTGCCGAAACGAGCGAAGGCCGGGCCTAGGTTGTGCGCCTGCGCTACAAGTCCTTTACGACACAGTTGCGGGACTTTGACGTATCCCTGACGGCGTCCAGCACCACGTGACAAGCTTATTTGCTTGCACTTGCGGCGGGTGTTATAATCTCCCTCAACGTAAGGCCCGCATTGGATTGGGCCCATCGGGAGTGAATGCGCCAAGTACGGCTCCTGAGAAGGGCACAACTGGGGAGCGCCGAAGTGGGCGCCTGCGGCTTGGGTGAAGGGGAGGGGATCGGGTTTGGGTTGGCGCCGAGCGTGCGCCGTGACCTCCATGCGCAATTTTCTCCATTCATGCCGGGTCGTCCTAGTAGGCGGGCTCCTGTTTTACACCTTCCTTCCTACCGCAGTATCAGCCAACCAGATTGTAGTGTTGGTGGACGAGAACGGGCACAAGATTTACGTGAACGCCGGCGAAAGCGCAACCCAGGTGGATTGGATGGCGCACGGCGTTGGCTCCAGCACACCCGCCACCTTCGGCCGCCCATCCGCTACCATCGACCAACTGGTGGAGCAAACCGCAACCCGCTACCAAGTGGACCCCGAATTGATCCGCGCGATCGTGCGAGTGGAGTCAGGCTACGACCCCAAGGCCGTTTCGAACAAAGGCGCCATGGGCCTGATGCAACTGATTCCGGCGACGGCGCAGCGATTCGGCGTGGCGAACCCCTTCGACCCCAAGCAAAACCTCGACGGCGGCGTCAATTATCTGAAATACCTATTGGGTCGGTTCGGCGGCGACCTGAATCTTTCCCTGGCAGCTTACAATTCAGGTGAGCACACGGTGCAGCGTTTCGGAGGTGTCCCCTCGATTCCCGAAACGCAAAACTACGTGCGCAAGGTCACGAATATTTATCAGCCGAGTGACTTACCGGTGGCGGCAAAGACCACTCCCCAAGATCCGGCCAAGGCTCCCATCATCCGATACGTTGATGAGTATGGGGTGCTGCACTACACCAATGTGGAATGACCGAAGCAGTGGTTAGTGGCTAGTGGTTAGTAGCTAGTGGTCGGTTGGCAGGAGTAGCTCTCTCAAAGAACCGATAATTGGCAACGAACGACTTCTCCAGCACCACGAGGCGTAAATTGCGGGCTATGTGTACACGAAGACGGTTTCGGTGGACGCTGCTTCTAGCCGGACTGACGCTGTTCGCGGGGGCGGCTTTCGCCACTCCGTCGTCCGACCGGCGCGAACACGCCGTTGCGGCCTACAAGAGAGCTCAGCAAATGCACGACGAGCTCGAAGCTCAGCCCGAAGGTAAACGCCAAAAGAATGCGTACAAGAAAGTCATCGCCGCGTATTACGACGTGTACCGGCTGGACCCGGCCTACGGAAAATCGCCAGCAGCCCTCACAACCCTTGCGGAGCTTTATCGCAACATGGGTCGTGAATACTCTTCGGACTCCTACTTTTTGGAATCGATCAAATCGTACCGCTTCGTCATGAGTGAGTATCCGCATAATCCGCTCGCGCGCGCGGCGATGTTCACTATCGGGGAGATATATCGCGAGGATCTGGAGGATCCGGATGAGGCACGCAAGGCGTTCCAGGAATTCCTCGCGAAGTATCCCAAGTCCGAAAGGGCGGGCGACGCATCGGCGATACTCAAGCAACTTAACATGAAGGGTGTGGAAAGAGCCAACGCCCACTCGGCTCCGCCTGCAGTGGAAGAAAATGTCTCGGAGGAGCGGTCCGCGGGGATGCGGCAAGTTACGGCCGTGCGCCGCTGGGTGGGACCGAATTATTTGCGCATCGTGATAGAGGTAGGCGGCGAAGTGAAATTCGAGTCGGTTCGGCTCTCGAACCCTGACCGTATTGTCGTGAACCTTCAGGATGCGCGACTCAGCTCGGAACTGGTGGGCAAGACCTTTCCGGTGGAGGATGGTTTCTTGCGGCAGATTCGGGTGGCGCAATTCACCCCCGGGGTCGCGCGCGTCGTGTTGGACGTGGAGAAAATTGATTCTTATTCAATATTCTCACTTCCCAATCCGTTCCGGCTGGTGATCGACGTTCAAGGTGCGACGCAGACGCACATTGCCACGCTCAAATCCCCGCCGCCGGCAAATGCCGAAAGTCGAAAAACGGATAAGGTTGTTTCACCTTCGGTTAGCAAGCCTGCCCCGAGCGCACGGGTTGAGACCGCCGCGAAAACCCAGCCCCCTGCTCCGCTGACCGCCGAAGCCGAATCCTCCACTCCTCCAGGTGATGGAGAAGAATCCACGTCCGTCAACTCGCCACCGGCGAGCAAACGCGGCAAAAAATCAAAGGTGAGCAAAGAGACATCCGCGGCGGAGGTTACTCCTGCAATCCAACCGGCTGCCCCCATGGAGTCGGGTTCTCGCACTTTGACGCGCGCGCTCGGGCTGAAGATCGGCCGAATCGTCATTGATCCCGGGCACGGCGGCCACGATACGGGAACCATTGGACCCACGGGTTTGGAAGAAAAGGATGTTGTCCTCGACGTGGGGCTTAAGCTGAAAAAGCTGTTGGAACATGACACCGGTTGCGAAGTTGTGATGACGCGCAGCGATGACACCTTCATTCCCCTAGAAGAACGTACGGCCATCGCCAACGAAAAGAGCGCGGACATCTTCATCTCGATTCATGCCAATGCCAGCCGCGACGAGAGTGCGCGCGGTATTGAGACCTACTACCTCAATTTCACTTCGAACCCCGACGCTTTGGAAGTAGCCGCTCGCGAGAACGCCTCCTCGCAGGAGGCGGTTCACCAGCTTCAGGACCTGATCAAGAAGATTGCTCTGACGGAAAAGATCGAGGAATCGCAGGATTTTGCGCGGCTGGTGCAGCGCGAAGTCTACAGCCGGGTGACGAAAGTCGGCGGTGCGCAGCGGGATCGCGGAATCAAGAAAGCTCCGTTTGTGGTTTTGATCGGGGCCAACATGCCTTCCGTGCTCGCGGAAATCTCTTTTCTTACTAACTCCCGCGATGAGAGCCTCCTGAGGCGGTCGGACTATCGCGAAAAGATCGCCTCCGCGCTTTATGAAGGAATTGTGGACTACCTGAAAAACTTCGGCGGAGCGAGGACCGTGCAGCGGCTTGCATCCGATCAAACTTCTACTGCCAGCCGGCCCGACTTCTGATATTCTAAATTTGATGCCACGAGTGTCCGCCAAGCACGCATGGCTGGTGGCCGTGCTTACCACGGTCCTACTCCTTCCCTGTTCTGCCCAGGAAAAACCCTTCACTATGCCTTTGATCCCTGCTGCCGATTGGCGCCAGGTTGATTCGAGCTCGCTGCCCCTCTCGGCGGTCGCCACATATGGCGGCATCCCAGCGGTGGAACAGGAATATGGAGTGAAAGTGCTCGAATTGCGGACCTACCAACTGGGAAAGACGAGTACGCAGGTAGTGGTGGAAGGTGCACTCGACCCGACATCCGCGTACGGGCTGCTGACTTTCTACGAGACGCCAGCTATGGCGCCCGCAAAGGACATCCAGTTGGCGGTCGGGGATGCCGGCGAAACCATCATGGCCCGCGGGAACAAGTTTATCCGCTTCATCCGCAGCAAAGACGCGACGATCTCGAATAGTGACTTCGAGGCGTTGCTCATCTTTGTGGGAGGAAGCAAGCCCTCGGCAAGCACCCTCAGCAGTTTGCCCTCTCCGATGCCGTCGAGGGGATTGGTGCCAGCGAGCGAGAAGTATCTGTTAGGCCTTGAGGCGGCCAAGCGAGTGTTGCCGTCCTTCCGCACGGACCTTATAGGGTTTAATCAGGGCGCGGAAGTACAATTGGGCCAGTACGCATCTGGTAAGGGCACATCCACGTTGATGTCGATCAGTTACCCCACGCCGCAAATCGCGCGGCTCCGGTTCGGGTCGCTGACCAACTTCCTAGGATTGAACCAAGACCGAGGAGAAGAATCCGTTTATGGAAGCCGTCACGGATCGTATGTGTTCCTGGCCCTGAACGCTGGGAATGCCGCAGCGGCTTCCGCGCTGATGGACCAGTTCCAAGTTACCGAGGGCGTAAGCTGGGACCAGAAGTACACCTCGGAAAGATCTTTCACCATGCAACTGGTGCACATGATCCTGGCCATCCTGCTCCTCACAGCCATCCTCATCGGAGCATGTGTCGCTGCGGGGGTCCTTTTCTACCTCTCGCGCCGATTTGCCGCGAAGTTCTTCCCGGAATCACAATGGGGACATTCTGACGAAGACCAGCTCATCCAGCTCAACTTGAAGACATAACAACTTGCTTATAATCAGTCGTTTACAAGAGAATCTGAGGGTCAATTCGCGATTTGCTGGGCTTTTCGATGAATTGAGTTTTGGAACCTCTTGGCACCGCTAAGACTAACAAAATAAATGTGTTAACAGGGTAAAAAAATCCTGAAAATTCCCTTGACATGGCCGGACGGTTTTTCTAGACTCGCTAGGAGCTTAGATGGCGGGGCGCGTCCGTCATTCTATTCTCCTCCGAAAATGCTCACCCGCTGGAATGGCGGAAACGCTGGACCTGATGGGTGAGCATTTTTGTATCGTTTAGCCGACGTAGCTCAGTTGGTAGAGCATCGGTTTCGTAAACCGAGGGTCACCAGTTCAAGTCTGGTCGTCGGCTCCAGATACTCAATGCTTGATCAGAAATATCGAATGTAGTACTCGCAACATCTGCTCATTGAAGCGGTGTCTTCCCCTCGGTCAGTTCTTGGAGCGTCAATCCATCTTTTGGAATATACCGTCGCCAGTACTCCACGGATTCAGCCAACCCGCGGATAATGTCGGTGGGAATGTCCGCGGTACCCGCAAAAATCTCGAGCGTCAAATATATATCCTCGCATCGCGGAGGCATTTCCGCCTCCGGCTCGGAAGAATAGGCAGCGCCGATCGCTTGCAGCGCCTTGTCGCCGTGAATCATCCCTCGCCGATTGTTCGCCGCGGTGAACGGTCGATGTGACGACGAAGTTCCGTCGGTTTGTTGTAGGTGGATAACAGGCGAATAACACCCGAACTCGCGCAGCCAGCCGTAGGTATCGCCATCTTCATAGGCCGCGAAGAGATAAGGGTAGCGGTCCATCTCCTGGTCGATTCGCTGGAGGTACTCGTCTTCTGCGCTTTCGGGGGCGGTAATCGCCGAGCGGAAAAGCGCGTAAGCAGAGGCCGGCCCGAGCCACACCCCCATCGGCAGTCGCCCCGTCAATCGCGCCTGCCGCAATGATTGCCTTACTTGGTCGGACGTCAATCGGACAAATTTGCGCTGACCATATTGGTGCCCAGTATCGAGAGTTAAGTAGATAGGACAGCGACTTCGCGCCCAAATTCCCTTTAAGAACCTGCCTGCTCCCGGAATCGTCCAAGGAATCTGGTGCGGCGAATACATCTGCTCCACCGCGATGAAATTCAGATCATGGGCGCTCGCATACTCGGCAATCTTCCCCAACCGGCGGCAAAGTTCTTCTTCTGCCGATGCATAGGTTGAAGGATCCTGCAGGATGTCCTCGTTGAAGGCATGACAGTAGAATCCCAAACCAGCCCGCAGGCGAACCGCATTGCGGATCATGACCTCTAGCCATTGGTTTTGAATTCGAGCCTGATTGCGCCGGTCGGGGCTGGCAAGACCCACTGTAGCGTACGTCCCGTGGCCGGAGTATAGACTCGCAACCTTCACGCCGTTCTGTTCGCAGGCGGAATCGACGTCCCGCACCCAGTCTTCAAGATACTCAGGATCTGCATACAGTGGATCACACTCGTTATCGGCGCTGGCTTCGACGTAGCGAACGCCGAGATCCTTGACGATCCTGGCCCAATCCGCAGGGCGGGTCCAGCGCTTCGAGGCAAAACAGTTATCAATCGCCAGGTGTATCCGTGGGCCAAGCATTTAGAAGAAGCCTTTCGAGTTGAAGATTGCCAAAAACGAGAAGATTAGGAGCGTATGGCCGCCG
Organism: Terriglobia bacterium; assembly: GCA_052139985.1. GTDB lineage: Bacteria > Acidobacteriota > Terriglobia > UBA7540 > UBA7540 > Bog-366. The sequence continues at coordinate 1,383 of JBKQVI010000056.1, read as the reverse complement.
GTCAGATCGTCAACGCCCAAACGTCCAACGTCAACTCACCATTCGTAAAGCCAAACGTAGCTCGTGAGTTCGGTTGGATGCGGCGGCGCATACGGCTTTCCATCATTTTCCTCGCCGTTTCGCCACACCAGGCGGAATCCTTTCTGAAAAATCACAGGGTCATCCTCGTGAAAACGATACGCGGAAAAGCGGCTGGTGCCGTGTTTCGGCGTCTTCTTATGGGTCAATCCCGCCATGGGCAAATGGTAGAGTCCTCGATTGAAATAGTAAGTTCCAAGGAAGTAATCCTCGGTGCCGGAGGATAGCAGGAGGGGTTCAGCAGCTCCATCCATGTAAGCCCTCATCATACCTTCGAGAAAATCGAGGTTCTTGCTGGCGACCGCGAGCGTGACCTGATACAGGGCGCCGTGGCCCGTCGATTGGGCGATGTCAATCATCTGCAGGGGTTCGAGCGCGACGTTGCTGTGCACTTGCAGCCGCAACCGGGCGTTGTCCGGCAGTCGGATCTTTCCGAGGTATACCGGCAGGTTCTCGATTCCGCGGAAGATCCACCAGAAGGTTTGAGGTTTTTGGACTCCCGGGCCGAGCTGCCCGGTGATGCGAATACTCTTCCCGAAGGGGATTCGATATGTATTATAGAGCCCGCTCGGCTGACCGGTCTTGCCGAGGCGTTCGGTACCCCAAGGGGCGGAAGAGTCGTTCCAACCGATTCCGTGCCCGAAAAAGAGCTCCATATCGATTGAAGGGGTCACCTCGCCATCGACATAAAAGCGAATCCGCGTTCGGCCATAACCCGGCCAGTCGCCGCCAAACCACATGTGGGTCATGCATCCGGCCCCAGTGTGCCGGAAGAGATCTACCTCGTGGTCGGGGTAGAGCTTCCCCTCTTTTCCGGCGGTTCCAAACGTCGTGAGGTCATTGGCGGATAGCTCTTGCTGTCGCATGCTTTCGACACCTCCCTGATTTTGGGAAGCATCGGTAAACGAGGTAATCGCCAGGGCGATGGTAAATACCAACATCGGTAGCTGGATATTGTTTCGATTAGGTTTTGCGGCATTCCTGAATTGATCACCCACGTTGAGCGTCTCCCATCATCGGATTGCACGGCGTGCCCAGCCGCCAGATTCGATTCTTCGTTCGCAGTCCTGCTTATCTGCTGGTAGTGTCCTAATTCGGACGTAGCGCCGCCCTTTAGGGCGGCACGTGCCGGGCTCAAGCCCGGCGCTACACGCGAAATTAGGACACTACCTATCCGCTCCCTGATCCTCACGTAATTTTGAGAAAGGGCGAAAGAAATCTCTCTGGGGGCGCATTTTTTTCTTGACATGTTATAGATATTATATAAATAATATCTCGATGCCTGCACGCATTCCCACGCAGCAG
>JBKQVI010000055.1:0-13597 GCA_052139985.1 Terriglobia bacterium | reverse complement strand
CGGCAGGGAGCCTCCCGAGCTCTGCGGGCTCCCCCGGCCGGGTTGCGGAAACCCACCCCGCCCCCACCTTGCGCCCCCCACATCGCCCCAACATCGCCGCTGCCTCCCTTACGTGCGGATTTGGGTCCGCATAGCTCTCTACGTCAACGAATCGCTTTGAGCGTATGCTTATATGGTAAATATGTCGGTTGGCTGAATGACTTTCTTACCGAGAAGACGCTGTGGTTTGTGATCCGTCAGCCATTTCGACTTGTACTGACTTGAGTGATGGAAGAAACGAAGGATTGGATTAGAGCCGAAGTGACCGAGCAGAACTTCAGGGCCTTGTCCGTCGGATGGCGGACAAGGCCCTTTTCTGCGAAGGCAACTGCTACTGCTTGATCACCTGAATGATGGGGTAAGGCTGCGTGGAATTGTCGATATCCACCACCTTGGTCGTGGATATCATGATGGCATTGATCTGACCGTAAGTAGAATTGGTGCTGAAGGTGCCGTTGGAATTCACCGTTCCGAGCGAGGTGTTGTTCGTCTGATCGGCCTCCTGGGTGACGGCGGTTCCGACGTAGCTACCAATGTAGTCACCAATAATATCGAGGCTGCCGCTCCCGGTAAACGTTAACGCCTCGACGCCTATCATTTCGGCGCTCACACCCTCGTTGACTACTTCCGAGTCGCCGTCATAGAAAGCCCCTGAGAGCGAGGTGGCGGAGAAGCCGCCGCTGGGCGCCGCCTGTGGTTCCACCTGACCGGCATAAACACCCACGCCCGTTCCGAGCATGACACCCGTGTTAGGGCTGGACAGGTAGAATACCGGTGGGTACATTTTTGAATAGGTCGTCAGATACATGGTGCAAGTGGAGCCGCTGGTTGCTATCCGTCCATAGGTGTCGGCGGTATAGGTGCAAGACGGAGTTTGAGTAGTTTCAGGCGAGCCGCCTACATCCTCGTAATAGGTGGCCGTATAGCTGGCGGATCCGGTGACGTTGATCAGTCCAAGCTCGGCGCTTGTCGTCCCCGTCGCATAATAGACGAGAGTGCTACCCGTCGTGAACGATGGGGTTCCGCTCTGGAGTTTCGCTACGCCGGCCAGAACCGAAGTTGAGCTGGATAGTGCATCCGTCCCCATTTCCAGGAATTGCGAACCGGATATGAGGTAGCCTGCGTGGTGGGCGGTGATGCCGTTGAGCGATGTCGCGTCGGTGAAGCGGCCGGTGGTCGGGTCGGGGGCGGTGTAGCTGCCCGTCACGCCCTTGTAAGGTGTGGATAAACCATTTCCGTCGTTGATGACGCCCTCCACGTCGATGTCATATTCGCCGTAGGTGATGTCACCACCGTTCGATCCGGGCGCGATGGTTACCATTCCCGCAACGCCGGTGCGGTCTTGACTTGCGTAGACGCCGGTGAACTCGTACACGAAATTGCCGCTCGTTATGTTAGTGGGAACGGTCTGTTGCCAGATCTGACCCGTCGCGGTGAGATAGTTGATGTTGCTGGCACTATCCCACTCGACCAGGCGGCCCGCTGTCGCTACATTCGAGGTGATACCGCCGACGGAAAGCCGCGTGGTGAAGGTGCCCGAGCTGGTTACGATGGTGGCGCAGCCAAGGTGGTTCGACCCCACCGAGTAGAAGCTCTGAGTAGGATCGATGCTGGCGGCGGATTGGACGATGGTCCCATTGCTATCCAGCACGCCCGCAGTAATCTTACCGGTGCCATCGGCCGTGAAGGAACCGACCGCCGCCAGGAATCCCGACTCGGTATATCCCCCCAGGATGAAGGCGTATTGCCCGGTGAGGAGCGACTCGCTTCCTGAATCCGAGCAAGCCGAAGCGGCATTGATGGTGAAGCTAAACGCCTGATTCACGCTTTGGTGGGTCGGCGAGCTCGAATCGGTTACGGTTAAGGTGAAGCTCACGGGCCCAGTGGACGTGGGCGTCCCGGAAACCGTCCAACTTGTGCCCGAACCACCGATCGTCAACCATGTCGGCAGCGATGAGCCCGAGGCTACGGTCCAGGTGTAGGGTGGAGTACCGCCCGAGGCCTGCAGCGGCTCGCTGTAGGGCGTGCCGACCACGGCGTTGGGTAGCGACGTAGTACTGATGCTCAGCGGCAGGTTGGCGATCGCGATGCTGAGCGGCTGATTCACGGTTACCGGCGGGGTACTTGAATCCTTCGCCGTAGCGGTGAAGCTGAAGGAGCCCGTAGCGGTGGGCGTTCCTGAAATCATTCCCGAAGCGGTGGAAGTACCCGCCAAAGTGAGACCCGCGGGGAGGGCGCCGCTCGTCACGCTCCAGACAACCGGGAGTGTTCCGCCGCTGGCGCTGATGGTCTGGCTGTAACTCGTGCTCACCGTGCCGCCGGGTAATGTCGTGGTCGTGATGGCCAAGGCAGGATTGATGGCGATACTGAGCGCTTGAGTCTTGATTTGCGCGGGTGTGCCCGAATCCGTGGCCGTGACCGAGAAACTCGTGGTGCCGGTGGCCGTGGGCGTGCCGCTGATCGCTCCTGCGGCGCTCAACAGCAGCCCCGCCGGCAAACTACCGGTCGAGACCGTCCAAGTCACGGTTCCTGTGCCGCCGGAGCTATGGAGCGTAGCGCTGTAAGCGGAGTTAACGACGCCGCTCGAGAGAGACGTTGTGGTAATGGCCAAGGCAACCGGATCAATCTTAAGGGTGAGTTGTTGTGATACGGAAACCGGGGTAGGGGCGGCATCCGTCACTTTCACGGTGAATGTGGATGTGCCGGCAGCCGTGGGCGTGCCGGATATCGCTCCGCTAGCCAACGTTAGCCCGGCGGGCAACGACCCTGAGTCCAGGCTCCAGGTAAGCGTCCCCGTTCCGCCGCTGGCAGCGAGGGTGGCGCTGTAGGCCGTGCCCACCGTGCCGTCCGTCAGCGTAGTGGTAGTAATGCTGGGGGCCGGATTGACGACCACGGAGGACGACATGGCCTTCGTCGTGTCGGCCACGGAGGTTGCGGTCACCGAGACGTTCAAGCTGCTCGTGACCGTGGTAGGAGCGTTATAGGTTGCCGCGGTTGCCGACGTATTGGTGAAGGTTCCGCAAGCAGTTCCGCTGCAACCTGTTCCCGACATGCTCCATGTCACGCCTTTGCTGCTGGAGTCGTTGGCCACAGTCGCCGTGTAGGCGACTGTCTGCCCCTGGTCGATGGTGGACTGGGTTGATGGAGTAACAGAAACAGAAATTGCTAGTGCAGTGGGCGTTGAGGATTTTCCCCCGCCGCAACCGCACAGGAACAATAAGCCTGACAAGATCAAGACATATCTTTTCATGATTGGCATGCCTCCTGGGAGATCAGGGGCGGATTGGCTTTTGCCCCTTCATCCAGACAGCGCAAAGCAGGGAAGAAATGCCTCAGCTTTTTTTGCGGGTGCGAATTGATGGTACGAAGGGGCTATTCAACAAGAGCTATCCAAAGGATGTAAAAAGGGAGGAAAGGTGGTAGGCTGGCAACCGCAAAGAGAGAGGCACAGTGTACGCGGAGGCTATTGTGCAGCAAGCCAGGGGAGAAATTACTTTACTTTTGGCGAAGTGGAAGGACGGCGATTCGACAGCCTTCGATGAATTGATGCCGATCGTCTATCCCCACCTGCGGGAAGTGGCCGCGGCCTATATTCGCCGCGAGCGCAACCCCGACGTTCTGCAGGCGACGGCCCTGGTCCACGAGCTTTATCTGCGGTTACTCAACCAGAAGAAGGCGGCATGGGAAGACCGCCAGCATTTCTACACGTTCGCCGCCAAGATTATGCGCATGATTCTGATCGATCATGCGCGTGAATGCCAAACCCAGAGGCGCGGCGGCAACTATGATCGCGTCCCTCTCAGTGACGACCTGGTCTGGATCAATATTGGCGGCCCGGAACTGCTGGATTTGAACCACGCGTTGGATGAACTGGAGGCGCTGGATGCCTCCAAGGTTCAACTCGTCGAATTGCGCTACTTTCTGGGTTGTACGGCCGAGGAAACAGCCGAGCTGATGCAGGTATCCAAATCCACCGTGGATCGCGACCTGCGATTCACGAAAAGCTGGCTGTTTCGGCGCATCCACCCGGGCGTGGTTGAGGATGCCGCCTGAAACAGTTATCCGGTCCCACCGTCGATCGCGATCTGAGATTCGTTTAAGGCTGTCCGTTCCGGCGCACCGCCCCGGGGTGGCCGTGGATGTAGTGAAACTTTGAATCAGTTTGGCTTGGGTTCGCGCAGTCTCAGATGAGGGTTACGAGCCACAGGCGGGGTTTTCACTCCGATGGACCCAACGACCGAAAGGTTTCTGCGGATTGAAGCGATCTTCCACGAGGCTCTCGCGGCGCCCGATGCAACGCGGGAGGATTTGATTGACACCCAATGCCATCAGGACCGTGCACTCGCAGCCGAGGTGCGCTCGCTGCTCGATGCCTGCAAGGCGGAAGAGCAAGTGGCAGCATCTCGCCGATTGGGGCCGGATGCGAGCCGGGACGATCAGCCGGTCCGCAAGCGAGTGGGCGCCTATGAGCTTGACCGCTTACTGGGACGCGGCGGCATGGGCGCCGTCTACCTGGCGCATCGCGCTGATGGGCAGTTTGAGCAGAAGGTCGCGATCAAGCTGATCGACCTACCCCTTGCGACCGATCTTTTCCGGGAACGGTTTCGTCAGGAGCGGCAGATTCTGGCGGAACTACAACATCCATATATTGCCCGCCTGCTCGATGGCGGCGTTACCGTTGACGGCGACTTGTTTCTGGTTATGGAGTACGTCGATGGAGTTCCCATCCATCGCTTCTGTGAAGAGCATCGTCTTTCTCTGCCCCAGCGGATCGCGCTGTTCATGCGCGTTTGCGAGGCCGTCCAGTTTGCCCACCAGAACTTTGTAGTCCACCGCGACTTGAAGCCGGATAACATCCTGGTGGCCGAAGACAGTACTCCCCGGTTGCTGGACTTCGGCACCGCCAAGCTGCTTTCTCCGTCGCACGCCGGGCCCGACAGCAAACTTACCCGCGAAGGATACCTGTCCTTCACTCCGCAGTACGCCAGCCCGGAACAGGTATTAGGGAATCCTATCACCACGGCATCGGACACCTACTCGCTCGGCGTTCTCTTGTATCTTCTGCTGACCGGAACGCTACCCTACGAACTGAAGGAACTCACTACCGCAGAGATGCTGCGCGTGATCTGCCAAGATCCTCCTCGCCGGCCGGCGCAAGCGGCGGACTCGCACAAACGGCTGGATACCGATCTGGAGGCGATCCTGCTGAAGGCCTTGCGCAAGGAACCCAAGGAGCGCTATCTTAGCGCCGAACAACTCGCCTCCGATCTTCGCGCGTATCTCGAAGGACATCCCGTGGTGGCGAGGCGCGGCACGCTGCGGTATCGGGCTATTAAGTTCATCCGCCGCCGCCGGCTCACCGTGGCGGCAGTGGCGCTGCTTGTTGCCTCACTCACAGCAGGCGTCGCGGGAGTGCTGTGGCAGGCGAAAGTGGCCAATGTGGAACGGCGCAGAGCGGAGGCGCGTTCCGCGGACCTGCGCCAATTGAGCAACAGTTTGCTGTCCGAATTGGACGAAGCGATCAAGCAGCTCCCCGGTTCCACCGGCGCACAGAACCTGCTAGTGACGCGGGTGCTCGAACACCTGGACCGTATGGCCAAGGACGCTCAGGGCGACCGCCAGACTCAACTCGACCTGGTGGATGCGTATACACGGCTGGGGAATATTCAAGGCAACGCCTACGATCAGAACTTGGGCGACCCCGCGGGGGCGTCTGCCAGCCTTGGCAAAGCGCTCGCCATAGCCGGGCCGCTCGCAGCCTCTCGTCCGAACGACCGCGAAGCGATCCGGGCGCTTGCCTTGGTACAGCAATCGCGGAGTGAGATCCTGTGGCAAACCGACAAGACGCCGCAGGCGGTTCCGGTCATGCGCGAGGCCTTGAAAAGCTTTGACGTTTTAGTCGGTGACCCGCACGCAACCGCAGCAACGATTTATGAGGTGGCTTCCGCTTACGGCACTCTGGGCGACGAGTTGGGACAGAGCGGCACCGCCAGCCTTGCGGATCCTACCGGGGCAGTCGCCGCCTATCGCCAATGCCTTGCTCTGGACGATCGCGCACTCAGCATCGACCCGAATTTCCTGCGCGCCAAGCGCGGTGTCGCCATCACCCGGATGAAGATCGGCAGCGTGGAGATGGAGACCGATCCGGCAGAGGCGCGCAAGGAATTTCGGGCAGCGCTGGACCGTGCGGAGGTGCTGGCCAAGGCTGAGCCGGCCAGCCTCCCGGCGGGCCGGTTACGCGAAATCCTGCTGCGCAAGGATGCCAATGCCCTCAGTCGCATGGGAGAGTATACGCAAGCCGTCCCACTTTTCGAGCAGGCGCTCGAAATCAGCCGTCATTCGGCTGCCCAGGACGCCAAGGACTCCCGGGCCCTTTTCGATGTTGTCACCGTACTTGACGATGAGGCCATTAATTACGAAACCTCCGCCAACCCAGTGCTCATGGCGCAAGCCGGCGACCGGCGCGCGAACTTGCTCCACGCCGAAAAGGAGTTGGTCGAAGCCGAGGCCGACCTCGAGCTGCTGCTCAAGCACGATCCCGCCAACGATCTCTGGAGGGCTAATTGGGGCAGTTCGCAAGTGCGAAGCGGCATTATCCGGGCCAACTTACATCTGCCGGAGGGTCCGGACGAGCTAACGAAGCAAGGCCTCGCCGCGTTAAAGGAAGTGGCCGCAAAGGAGCAGGTGTCCCCCATGGTCCTCGACCAGGCGGCCAACGCCTTTATGACGGCTGAGCCGGCCTCCCTTAGAAACCCGCAGTTCGCTGTCTCATGCGCCGAGCGCGAGGTGGCGATGAGCCATGGAAAAATACCCTCCCGGTTGCTGACCCTTGCCCAGGCCTACCGTGCGTCCGGCCAGTTCGAAAAGGGCCGCGCCGCGGCAAAGCAAGGTCTGGCGCTGCTCCCGGCCCTGCCGCCGGGCGGCGTGAAGCCCAACATCCGCAAGCAGCTCGAAGCCGAAGTGAAGGCGACGGGGTACCCGAAAACAACCTACTATACACAGCGCACCAAGTAATTGCGCATAGTCGGCAGAGGGTTGGATTGCCGGTGGCCCACTCCACAAATTTGTTCTCGACGGTTCTGATCACTTCGCCCAAGGTGTGGAAGTAGCGATTGTGCAAGCATTGGCGGCGCGTAAGTTTCCAGACGCGCTTGAGCGGATTCAGATCCGGGCTGTAGGGAGGCAAGAAATCCAGGCGGAAAGAATCTTCCTGCTCTTGCCGCCAATCCTTGTGAAGACGGGCGTGGTGATACCGGGCGTCGTCCGAGATGACGACCACACGCTTCCCGGAGCTCTGGCTCGGGTGCCGCAAATCTTGAAGAAAGTTCCAAAAACTGGCGGCATTGAACCGATCCTCTTCGCGGCGATGAATAAAACGGCCGTCTTGCAAACAGACTGCACCGAAGTAGCCCACGCTCTTGCGCGTCGGGTGATGAAGCAGGACGGGGTCGCGAGTTTCCGGTGGTATCCACATTCGGCAACGGGAACCGTATTGCTGGAAGTGAACTTCGTCGAGAGCCCAAAGCTCGACCGACGCATCCAGGCTCAAGGCCTGGAGTTTTTCTTATGCGTCCGCTGCCGTTCCGGATCGGCGCGAGCGATCAGAGGACGCGGCTTGCGGAGCCGAAAGCCCAACTGCCGAAACAGGTACTGGCACTGGCGCACTCCCAGGTGGATCCCGAAGCGTCGTCCGATCCAAGTGCTGAGCGTCTTGCCATCCCAACGGTGGGTGCTCAATCCCTGCGCGAGGGGCGACTGTCGTAAGGCGACCTCCACCGTTTGCAGTTCCGGCGCCGTGAGTCGACGCGGACGCCCGGAACGTTCCGCATCCCATAACCCGGCCAAGCCCTTTTGTTCGAAGCGCCGAACCCAATACTGAACGGTCCGCGGAGCATCCCCAAGGAGTTCGGCAACCCGCAGTCCGCTCATGCCTTGAGCGATGAGCAGCAACCCATGCAGGCGATGATTGTACCGAGATTCAGGATTCCGGCGAATCTCATTCTGCAACCCGAGAATCACGGTCGGGGCATCGGAGATCGTAAGCGGTTTCATGCAACCATGAAACCACAAATCTCCAATATGCGCAATTACTTATTGCGCTGCGTATAGTTCCTTGCGGCTGGGTGGCCTTCCGTGCAGCACGGTGCTAATTTGCTCTCCGAAGCGCCAGCGGCGCCGCGTGCCTTCCGGCGGCTAGGCCGTCGCGTCCACGCGAAGAGCAGCGTGAATCCAGACATCCCAGAACCCCGTACCTGGGGAGCTTGCAGGATTGCGGGTGGGAAGGGCGCTTATCGGGCAGAATGTGCGAAGTACCCACATTGCACAGCTGCCGAGCGCGCGGTCGCTCGCACAGAACTTAGAATTGCCCATTTGAATTCGTCGATAAACGCTATTAGACAAGGTAGGACTGGTCAGTTTTGTCTCAGACCAATGATCCGGGTCTCAGAGTTTTGCGCCGGGAGCGACGCTCGGTGGTGCCTCATTCGGAATAAACGAGAGAGTCGTTACGCGAATTGCAAGCTTTGATCTGCAGCTAGCTTAGTCACGAGTTGCCGAAGCGTTTCAAAATCCGCGCGTGCACCTGCAACTTCTCGGAGTTGCTGTAAGAGTGCAGTTGCAACGAATGTGTTCGTCTCACTTACTTGAGCCCAGTCGACACTCTCTGTTAGATGGAATCGCGATGGCTGACCTTTTGCCGGCAGAGTATTGAAATAAATGCCGGGCGCACCGTCATAGCCCGGCAACCCTGCTGGTGCGGGGAAAGATGCTTGTAGTTGCCGGGCGGGGCAATATAGGTCGTCGTGAAAGACAAAGGGACCCCAGCATGCACAGGTCGTCATGAGCGATACCGCCATCCGAAGGAAGAACACCAAATCTCTAGCAAGATTCCCGGCTGGTTCGGGATCGAGCCTTGGTCGATTATCGCTCCGTAAGAACCCGACTGAGCCGTCTCGCCAGATTCGCCACCGTAACAAGATGCTCGTGGTCTCAAGCTCAACTTCGTGATACGAGTCGCGTCGGGCCTCACGCGTAGCCTCATGTTTGCAACGGAAACTCTCGCGGATAACCTGCTTTAGGTCCCGTTCGAGTTTCTGGTCAAAGCGTAGCCTCAGTTGCGTTCTCGGAAGGAGGACGATCTTGTGGAAAATATAATACTGCACCATCTCTTGAGCAGGGGGAGGAGAGCAGGAGAAGCCTACGGAGTCGAGTCGCGCAAGTGTCTGGTCTACCGATTTGTTGAACTCGGTGCGCCTGCCGAAGAGGCCCTCAATCTCAGCAACTGTCGCTTGTCGGATTGTGTCTGCAATTCTTACGGGTTCAGTTACGGTCGGCCCTTGCGAGTACTGATAGGGCGGCCAAGGACCGGGCCTGACGCGGATAAGCAATAAGTCTCGGGAACTTGTCTCTTTTCTCCAGGCAACAATGTCAAAGTCTGGGCGCGGGCTCACGGTCGAGAGGATCCGGTCGGTGACTCGAGCTTTCGCGTCTACTCCAAGATTGACGCCATCCGCAGCGACCGGCACATTTTGTTTCGCCTTGTCGGCATTGACTCCAATGAAGATAAGCCCTCCGTCACTATTCGACATCGCGGCTACATCCTTCCCAATGTCTTGCGGTAAATCAAGTTTGAAATCGATTCGCTGCCCTTCTCTCGGCCTCTTGTCTTCCGCCAGATCGAGACACAGGAAGGCGAGAATTTCGGTAATCGTTAGGGAGTCGAGCGCGTCAGTAAATAGGTCCGCCATAAAACCTCCAGATGAAAAGTCGGGTGGCGGAGGCTGTCCCGGCAGCGGACAATCCCGCGATCCGACTGTTGCGTGATTTCGCTCTTGTCCGTAGGCCTCAGAGCAGCGCCCTGCATCGGCCCGCCGTCAGGTTAACGAACGACGGCACACTGCATGGGAGACGTCAGCCAAGGTCAAACGGCCTTCATCCGTCTCGCATATTGGTTGGCAGGCATGGAGAATTTCAAGATCCGATCGGGTTCCTTGCTCCTCGATGAGGTTCGCCACCATTTTATAGCGCACAATTGACGGTGAGGCGTTAAGCCACACCTTCGCGATTCTGAATAGACGACTCACTGAGTCGCCCCTTTCGAGAAATCCGTGCGACCAGCGCCACAGTTCTCCACGCCGATGTCGAGGTTCGACCGTTTCTGCGTGATCAAGGCGCCCGAGCAAATCGGTGTCCGTTGGAAAGAACCACTCACTGAGGTGGAAATCCCAATCGAATTTGTTATATGGCCTTTTTTCAGCGGACTTGGCTCTCCGTAAGCACTCCGGCTGGAGCACCTCAATTGCCCATCCCCAATAACCGCGGCGCCGGCAGAACTCCAGCATGTCACGGACGCACATCGGATCAAGGCAGGTGAGGTACGGTCTGACAGCCTCCAGATGCAGGATAGACAACCTGTCGGATAACTCCGCCATGTTAAAGCCAAAAAAATAAGAAAGGTGCTTAAACACATCGGGCTTCATATCTGGCGAGTGGATTGATTCGGCGGCGCGAGCTCGGCTTTCGGCCGTCGAAAGGTATAACGCCGCCTGTATAAAAAGGGGCTTGCGACACAGGCCTGGCCAATGCTTAAAGAGGAGCCGTTGCCCGTCGTGTACGGGGATGTCACGCAGAATTTCAGCAAGGTGGTGATGTCGGTTGTTCCACGGATTCTCATCTGCTTCAGCAAGTGACAGGTTCTGGTCTACGGCCTCCTCCATCTCGCTGCACCAAATCTTCGGCGCCAACTGAAGCCACCACGTCTTATCGTGCAGCATCACGGCCACTTGGGGAGCAACAGTTCGGTCTCCCCTTAGACCCCTGTGCCAGAGCGCTGTTTCATAAAGGGGACTTCCTTCCGTGATCGATTGCAGGTGATGCAGGTCGCCCTCGACCTTAGCCCAGACAGTCAGCGCGTATACCCTCAGCCAATCGGGATTGCTTGTTTCCTGCCAGAGGGAGCGCAACGCCTGCGTCGAGGCCCGCGAGAGCGGAATGGGGCCTTCGCCTGCACCCCTTGTCCATCGATCACTCCAACTGATTGCCCACGGAAAGAATTTTCCCTCTTCTTTGGCGCGGTGACTCAAAAATGCGAGTCGCCTGACAACGAAATCCACGGCGATTGGGTCGTCCACTTCCTCTAATATCGCTGCTACGATTCCTTGGTATTCCTCACGCTGTCCGAGCTCCGTCATATACCGTAATACCTGCGGGTTGAATCCGTGCCGAGCTGCAAAGCGGGTTTCTTGAAGCACTGTCTGGCGATCTGACAGGCCTCCGGCCTGATCCTCATCCTTCAAACCCAGAATCGCGGCGAAAACCGGAGCAAGAAATTCCGCGGGAGCAGCGCTCGAGCACCGAAGGCTTGCCCACAGGGTTTCCACGATAGATTTATTGCGGTCTTGGGCGTTCTCCCAGCCTGTGCGCACAGCGGTCGCCAGTGAGCTCTCCCCAAGATATCCGGCCAGGGAAAGCGCACCACTGCGGAGAGCATCTTCGATATTTTTCTGAACCAGGAGCTCTTTCAACCTGGCCATCAACTCGGGTCCATGGCGAAACTTAGCTTGTTGGATTAAAGCCTCCAACCACTGATGCCGGGTGGCGGGATAAAAGTGTTCCGATAGGACTCTGGCTCCCGCTGCTGCATCCCCATTCCTTAGGCGTCCAAACAATAGCCGCCTGTCCATGCCGAGGCCCTCAGTTATGGCAAGAAGGTGTGGAGACTCCATACGAGCAAGAAAACCGTAGGCATCATCTCGGACGGAGGGCAGCGCTTGCGAAACCGTTTCCAGCCAGTCTCGCGCTTTGGCCAAAACCGCACTCGGGTCGTTTGACGGCAAATTCTGAAGATGCTCAATCGCCGCCACAACTGCCGCAGGATTTCGAAGCGCTGCCAATTCCAACGTATGTGAATCCGGGTTGCAACTCACTAAAGCCCAGGCGAGATGATGAACGAAGAACGGGTCCCAAACTGAATCATCTGGCGGGTGATTTTGCACTAACAGCTCACACAAAGCTGCGCGCAGGTGGTAGTCAAGAATTCGGTCATGTCTGAATTGAAACTCACCACTACCATCTGACTGTGAGTCCCGACAAATTGCGCCTTGCGCCGCCAATTGGCTGAGCACTTGTACGATCTGTTGTCCCGACCCAAACCATTCCTCCAATGCAAACCAACTTGGATACGGCGTCCGTCTTCTTATCATTTCTAATGAAATCTGGCGGAGCGCGGACCTATAGTGTCCGATCGCGGACCCTGTTTTGGCCGCTAGTTCGCCCAATGCCCGATTCACAAGGTTACCTATCACATCTTGCGCCAAAGCGGTCGGATTCGCTTCCGGTTGGCTTTTCAGATTTTGCGCGAAGAGTCCCAACAGGATTGCGTCGTCTTTAAGACTTTCAGCAAAATGCATCAATTCGCCATCACTAAACCGCTCCGCCAAGGTGCCAAGGGCTACACGCAGGCACTCCACGGACTCAGATCGACGCATAGGTCCAATGGTCTGAACCCCCATCCAGTCGTTCGGACCGCGCATACGTAGGTCTGCGTAATAATACGAATCCCATATCGGGCACAAGAGGCGGACGGAGCTTGGATGGACCTTGCCCGAATTGTCAGTGTGTATGTTATTGCGCGCCCAGCCAACGATCTTCTGAATCAATTGCGGAGCAATGGCGGACCGATTCATGTCATCGAGAACCACAATAAAAGGGCTCTCCACTGTGCCAAACCGGACTGCGATTTGACCCGCTTCTTTTTGAAGACTCGGATGGGATGCACGAAGAACCTCATCGACCGCCTCTGGTAGGGTGCTAGCACGTTCGGCGATCTCACGGCCTATCCGGACACCCACCCCCTCCCCATCGATGTGCTGACGGAGAAGGTCAAATGCTACGACTGTCTTCCCGACACCTGAGGGCCCGACTAGAGCGTGTAGAAAGAGAGTCGGCTGCCGTAAAGTATTCTGCGCTTCCTGCGCCGCACTCGTTTGGATGATAGTGGACGGATCACTAAGGAGCATCTCGGCCGCATAGGAGGCAAGGATATCCCGGGAAAGCTGCTGGAGAAGCGACCGTGACAACTGGTCAGCTTCGATACCGAGGTGCACCTGCCGCAGCCATTGTCCCTCCGGCTTAGGATCGAGAAAATCCCTTAGCATGGAGCCTTCGAGAAAGCGGGCCTCTATTCCGAAGCCGCGCGCTTTGGCATGGACCTCGTCAATCAAATCACTCTTAGGAATTCGGTTCGTGCATAGATAAACGATGAATTGCGCGTTAGGGGTTCCCTTTCTGAGCTCTTCCGCACGCTTTGCTGCTTTCACCAAATCCCCATCCTCGCGAGCGACAGCAGAACTTCGCGTCTTGCGCGAGACGCGGCCTCCGCCTACCGTGCCATCAAAGAGCCACTTCCGTTTGAGCTGTCTTTTCTTGCAGAGCGTGAATGCTGTCATGACATACTTGGGGGGATCGGTCCCCGGCACTAAGCAGAAGCCGTCCAGCGGATTGGGTATAGTTTTGCCTTGTGAGTTCACGCCAAGATGTATGATCGCCCTGCAGTCCTCAT
>JBKQVI010000054.1:0-4195 GCA_052139985.1 Terriglobia bacterium | reverse complement strand
CATCCGCTCGTCCAGGAAGGGTACCAGAGAACGGAAGCGGCGCTCAATGTCACGATGGTTCATCACCACCAGTATAAAACAAAACTACTTCAACTTGTTCTGGTTATTTCCTGACAGCTCCTTAGGTCAGGTGCTGGAGAATTCGCACTATACCGACCGCGCCCGCCAAATTGCCCACACCACCCTGGACTATTTCACCGCCAACGGTTTGTTGTTCGGAGAAGGCCATCCGCTTAAAGCCGTCACTCCCAAGGGCTGCCACCCCGTGGATTTGGGCTACAACGTCGAGGAATCGCTGCCCTCGCTGACGCTCTATGCCTTGGCCACCAACGATCAGCAAGTCCTGGACCGGGTGGTCAGCTCGCTGCGAGCGCACATGGAGTTTATGCTTCCCGACGGTGCCTGGGATAACAGTTTCGGCACCCGCAACTTCAAGTGGAGTTGGTGGGGAAGCCGCACCAGCGATGGTTGTCATCCGGCTTATGAACTGCTGGCGGACCATGATCCCAGGTTCCGTGAGGTGGCCTGGCGCAATCTGCAATTGCTGGCCGCGTGCACTCACAACGGCATGCTTTACGGTGGCCCCGACTACTTTGCCCATGGGGACTGGCCCTGTATTCAGCATACCTATGAACACGCCAAGGCCCTGGCCACCGTACTGGACCGCGTTCCCAACGCGCTTGAACCCAAGCCCCGCGTGCTTTTGCCGCGCGAGGAGGCTTATGGTCTGAGGAGTTATCCCGAAATCGGCACCCGCCTGGTGGCTATCGGGGGGTGGCGGGCCACCGTGACCGAATATGACTGGGGTTATTCGGGGTTCGGCGTACCCGGTGGCGGACACGCGAGTGGGGGAGCTTTGTCGCTGCTCTATCACCTCGCGCTCGGTCCCATCCTGGTTGCCAGCATGACCCAGGAGGAGATGGTAGAACCCCTCAATCAGCAGTCCTACCACGATCGTCCGCACATGACCCTGACCCCACGGGTTGAGTGCGCTGCCGAAGATCGGGTCTACACCAGCTTAAGCGACCTTGAAGCGGCGCTTACCACAAGCGCCACCCCACAGCAAGTTACCTTGGGGGCACAGGGCCGGTTACTGACGGCTGCACACCAGACTTGCCTCGAACACGACGTGCGCTACAACCTGGTCTACCGGCTGACGGAAAACAAGGTGGAGATCGTCGCGAGCACGGACATCGCTGGTCCCGCCCCCACGCGATATATCCTTCCCGTTGTCTCACACACGGGGGAGGCAGCCGAGCGCGTCGATCCCAAAACAGTTCGCTTGAAGAAGCAAGGCGGAAATCTCCTGGTTCGCACCGACGCACCGCAAGGCTTCGAAACGCAGTCCAACGAACGCACCTTTAATTTGATTCCGGGGTTCGAGTGCCTGCCGCTCGCAATCACCATGCTGCCGGGCAGAGAAATTCGCGTGGAATTGAGCGTCGAGAGCGGGTGAAACGGTTCCCAAATAGCGTTTCTCATTCTGCACCCCATCATGCCGCGACGCCCCACCACCCACGCTCCTCGCTACGGCGTCACCTTCAGTATTCCTTGGAGAGCTATATCTGCCGACGACTTTCCTACCATGATGTCAAAATCGCCCGGCACGACCCGCCAGTGCATGTCGATATCGAGCAACTGGAGGTCTTCCGGGGTAAGCTTCAGGGTTACGGCCTTCGTTTCTCCAGGGTCTAGCCCCACGCGCTCAAATCCCCGGAGCTGCTTGACGGGGGTTGCAACCGGGGCGTATTTCTCGTGAATGTAGAGTTGCACGGTTTCCACGCCCGCCCGGCCGCCCACGTTTTTCACGTCCAAGGTCACACGCGCCTCGCCACCCGGGCGGATTTCCGCCGGTTCAACCCGCAGATTGCTATACTCAAAATTGGTATAGCTCAGCCCATAACCAAAGGGGTAAAGCGGCGTCGCCGGCATGTCAACATAGTTTTGCCCCACCCTGATCCTGTAAGCCTTACCAGGCTTGTAATTGTAGTAGATGGGCAATTGGCCGGAGTTCCGGGGCACGGAGAGGGCTAACCGTCCGGTGGGGTTGTAGTTTCCAAACAGCACGTCGGCCACCGCTTCGCCGCCGCGCTCGCCGGGTAACCAAGCTTCCACCAGCGCCGGCACGTGCTCCGACGTCCAGCGCGTGGAAAGCGTCCGGCCGTTAATGAGCACCACCACTGTGGGAGTTCCCGTCGCAAAGACCGCTTGGATCAGGTCCTCCTGCACTCCTGACAAATCCAGGCTGGCCACGTCGTACCCTTCACCGTCCGTGGCCGGCCAGTCACGACGATCGGCTTCAGTCGGCATGCGCTGGCTTTCTCCCACTACCACAATGGCCACATCTGCGCCCTTGGCGGCCCGCACCGCTTCCGCAAACCCGCTCTTATCCGTGCCTGTTATTTTGCAGCCGCGCGCCGCGGTGACTTGGGTTTGGGGTGAGACCGCAGCCTTGATTCCCTCGATCACCGTCGTTACCTGCTCTGGACGTGTCCTCGCCGAATAGTCGCCCAGTTGGTTCACCACGTTGTCCGCGTTGGCGCCGATCACCGCTATCGATTTCAAATCCTTCTTGAGCGGCAGCAGGTTCTTGTCATTTTTCAGCAACACAATTCCTTCGCGGCCCGCGCGCAGCGCCAAGTCCCGATACTCCTTCGAGTGCACGATTTTCACCGCCCGGTCCGGGTCGGCGTAAGGGTTCTCGAAAAGGCCCAGGCGGACCTTCACTCCCAAAACTCTGCGCACCGCCCGATCTACCAGCGCCATGGGGACCCGCCCTTCTTCCACGTCCTCGACCAATACGGGCCCGTAGGTAACGTAGGAGTTATCCAAATCGATTCCCGCCTTCAAGCCCAGCGGTCCAGCCTCCTTTTGGGTCGGAACGATGCCCTCATAGAGCAAGGTGGCGAAGCCATTGCCTTCGCTAATGACAAATCCTTTGAAACCAAGTTCCTGCCGCAAGACATCGTTCAGCCACTTCACGGAGGCGTGCGCCGGCACATCCTCGATTTCCGCGTAACTCGCCATCACCCCCAAGGCCCCGGCTTTGGTGATGGTTCCGATCCAGGGCGGCAGAAAGTTCTCGCGCAAGGAACGCTCCGATACCTCAACCGCCCCGCGCTCCAGGCCGCTTGCGGGTTCACTTTGCGTGGGAAAATTCGTCAGCAGGGCGATGACCTTATCGGGAGCCGAGATATCGTAGCCTTGGGCGCCACGGACAAGGGCTTCGCCGAGGCGCATAAGAAGGTACGGGTCTTCGGTGTAGCCTTCCTCGAGTCGGCCTAAGCGGGGATCGCGATTCACTTCCATCACCAGCGAGGAAAGACTATGAATCCCCACTGCTCGCGCCTCCGAAGCTGCCGCCGCGTAAATCGCCTTTACCAGATCCATATCGAAGGAACTGGCCACGGCCGGGCCCTCCGGGAAAACCGTGGCGCCGGCGAACATGGCGCCATGCGTGCCTTCTTCATTTGCCATGACCGGTATTTTCAGGCGCGTCTGCGTCAGTGCGGTCTTTTGCAGCTCGTTCAAGTACTCCGCAAGCTGGCGTGGGCTTTCGGTCGGCATCTCACTGCCCAGCCTCCAGATCCCGCAGGCCGGGCCGATTTTCTCAGAATAGGTCCCGGCTATGAATTTCTTGTACGTCTCCATCTTCAACGAAGCGTCTCTTCCCGGCTCATCGTCATGAGAAGCACGGATGCCATAACGTTCCAGTGCCCCATGCGACAAATTGAGCTGCCCGATTTTTTCCTGGAGCGTCATCCGGCTCATTAAGTCATCGACCCGCTCTTCGACCAGCCGTTTCGGATCAAGGTAGACGGGCGTTTGGCCTCTGGCTTGCGCGAAGCCCACCGAGATCGATGCTAGTGTGCCGGCTGCCACGCCCAACCACCAAAAAGTTCTCTTCCATATCATCTGAAGTCTCCAAAAGGCCATCCGAAGCGGCCTGGACACTAGGATGGCAAGTTTACTGATTGCCGGTTTGAACGTTTGACCGCACAGAAAGAGGCGCCGCGGACCTTGTAAGGCCCGCCAGCCACGCGAGGCCGCGGCGCCGATTCACTAGGGTAAGAGTCTGTTAGCAAATAATAGTTCCATTTTAGGCAGCCTTGGTGTATCTTCTTTGCAGGATGGATGCCATGGCTGGTATCAAAGAAAGATTCGGCGCTCTGCGCAAGGTTCTCGATGAAAGGTC
>JBKQVI010000053.1:0-6398 GCA_052139985.1 Terriglobia bacterium | reverse complement strand
AGTGCTTTCCACTCGGCTTCAGGGGCTGCGGCCGTATCCAGGATGGTCTTCTCGATGTCGCCAATCAACTGTTCCTGTGCTCGGTCCGCCGTCAGCGTGCCACGCCAGAAAGAGGCTGGCCGATCTGCGAACTTTGCCGCGTACTTCGCCAGGAGCGAGTTCCGGCCGCCTTCATACAATTTTCTTTGCTCAGCCGGATTATCAGGCAGCTCCACGCCCACTTGTCTGAGAAAGCTGAACAAAGTCGGCAGCTTTCCGTTCAAGCGCCATGTGATGCCCGCTATCCGGTATTCAGCTAGTAATTCGAGATGGTGCTCTCCGTTAGGGCCAGGGGAGTCCATTCGTTCTTCGGCTAGAGGCAGATAAATTACGAAATGCCGATCAGCGGGGCAACGGCGCACTTGATCTTTCAGCCAAATCTGACCGTGAAAGACCTCGGGCTCATACTGAAGCAGCGCGAAAGGAGCAGGCTGGTGCTGGGCCAAATATTCATTTAGCTTTGGCAACAGGCCCTCGAACTCATTTTTCTCGTCGAACCACAGGCAGACCCGCGCCCGCTTCTCATAATGGAGGCGTCGGGTGAACTCCTCAACTAGCGCCGCAAGGATCATTCAGACCACCTCGGAGATGCGGAGGACGCCGGCGCGCTGAAGAGGCTCGATGTTGACCTTGACACCATCGTTAATGTCAGGGTCCCATCCCGTGGGTCGCTCGCGTTCAGCTTTCCATGGCGTCAGTATCCGGAAGTCCTCCCCTCCTTGATGGAAGCCTTCCTGTACGCGCTGAAGTCTTCGGTCGAGTTCCTCAGTCTCCTCAACTTTGGCCTGCCACTCCAACCTATCGTCAGTGCGTCCTGCTTGGCCAGCTAGTGCTGCCTCGCGACGGAATACGCCAATGGCTTCCCGGAGATAAACGCCTCGCAATTTCGCCATGCGGTCCTTGTCGAAGCGGTGATAATGGACAAGAGCGGAGAAGGCGGCGCGCGCCTTGCCTTGCTTGCTGGAAATATGCCAGAAAATGGGGCGATTCTTATACAACGAGGTATGGTATGTGAAGTAGATGTTCTCCAGCCACTCCTGGATGCTCTCCGCGCGGTCGTAACCCTTCACCTTGCGTTTCAATTCGTTCACGATTTCGACTTCAAGTTCATTCACATCTCGCCCCGGGAACAGGCCGCCCAACTCCGCGCGTATCCGATCGAGAAGCGAAGATTTGCCGACGGCCTGAAGAAACGGCACCACCCCGTCTTCGTCAGCTTCCACAACCCGCTTCACCGCATAGGAGAGCAGTCGCCAGACGTGTTCCATTCGCTTTTGATCGGGCGTCTTTCCTTCCATCTGGGGCCAAATGATTTCAGCTGGGCGTTCACCGAGGCCCCTTTCGATCAATGCTCTTGAGTGATCGGGGATGTCGTATAGCCGATAGATCGCTTCATTTAGGCTTACGAAATACTCCTGTATGCGAAGCTGCTCTGCCTGCTCACGTTCCATCAGTTCAGTAAGTCGATCTGGAAGAGTGCTCGGTTGACCTTCGCCGTGGAGAAAAAGGATCCATGGAGATCTAAATCCGGTCGAAATCTCATTGCCATTATCCCATTGGGCCTTGGCGTAGAAGATAGCGTCTGCAAGTGTCCCAACCTGTTCGAGCTGTGAAGGTGTTGGCCTGGGAATTGGCATGCTTTTCATGATGCCAACCTCCCATGAGAATGATGTCTTAGTGCGGAAAAGGTACTCGAACATGTGGGAATTGGTAACGCCCAAGACATAGTGCTCAAGCCCGCGATCTGTTATGAAAAGTGCAGGACCCTTATCCGCAAAGATCGAGCCTTCCATGAGACGGCGAACGTTCAGCCCTTTAGCTGTCCTTCTCGGCCAGGTGAGACCCTGCCGAAAGTACCATTCCTGACTGTAGATTCGTTTGGTTTCTGAACCATCTTTTGCGACAATGAACGCCTTTAGCTCTCTGCCATCATCTGCCCATTTGATAACCAAGTCGTGGTCGTAGTAGAAGCGGCAATAATCGCCTCCCTTCGCAAAACGAACCCACTTTTTTCCTTGGCCGATGTCGCTGGCATTGACCTCCCAGAACTCTCTTAGCCAGCGGTTGTCATCGGACGTTGCAAGACCCTGTTTACACGTGGCAATTGCAGGATCGAGCGCGGGGAATTGCCGAAACAAATGAGCCACTAGTCCTACTCGCTGATAAGCGAGAGGTGCGCCATCAATGCTGAGGAAGTCGCGCCGCGGGACGTCGTACCTCACACCCGCGAACTCGTTACGTAATGCTTGGACAAAGACATCATGGCGCCTATCCTCTTTGTCTTTTGCTCCGCGATGAGGTTCGAGGGCGAAAAAGGTAGCCCTCTCGACTTCATTGACCACATAGTATGCACGACGAGCTTGTTCTTCAGTTGTTTCAATACCCTCACGAGCTTGCGTTGCCTGAATTGTGGATACCATCAGCTTGAGGCGTAGGTCAGGATCTGCCAACAGCGCCCGCACATTCACCCGCCTATTTTCGGCCATTGGCCTCCTCCCAGCGTGCTAGCGTTTCTTCCTCCCAGTTAGCGATCAGGCGGGCTAACGGTTCGTAGTCCCTGCGAAGCCGCCCAGCCTCACACGCGTCGTAATAGGCGTCCTGGTGGCGCCGCTGGTTATACACCTCAAGAGGCAACAGGTCGTTTTGCATTAGAATGAGGTTGCCCAGGATGAATGCAGCGCGCCCATTACCTTCTCGGAAAGGGTGGATCGCGAGCAGTTCGTTCATCACCTCGCTGGCGAATGCGAAGACGGTATCGTCATCATCCGAGGTCAGTGGTGTCCGACTAAGAACGTCGCGCTCTAAGACGTCCATCACCGGCTGGATCCCACCCGGTGGCAAAGGCCATTTTGTCGGGCCCTCGCCCTTGTGGAGAGATACCATCCGCCACTCTCCCGCGAAGGGATAGATGTCCCCCATCAGCTCTTTGTGAACTTGTCGAATTAAGGACAATGTGATCGGCGCAGGCTCAGACAGCTCCAAAAGGGCGACGACCAACTCCATCGCTCGAGCAACACCCTCATCTTCCCTACGGTCGATCTCTGCACGATGTAGACAGCCGGCGTAGTTGATGCAGATCCCGTCCGCGGTTTCGATCCAATCCCAATCGCGTTCGTAGTTCTGCCACGGCGACACAACGATCGTTGGCGAAGATGGCGCTATAGCCTGTGAAGCCAATTGTTCAAACTTCCTCTTTTCGAGCTTCCGCAACCCGCTCGGAACCACATAGAACTCACCAGGCTTTGCAGCCTGGTAGTACTCTGTAGCATTCTTGCCGGAGCGACTCCTGAAGCGAAAACCAAAGTCTTGCTCCTCCCACCTCCAACGAATGCTAATCATCGGGAGCCACCTCTGATCACGAGAGCGGCGACCTCCACCGTCGCGTCGTCCAGGATTGCAAAGCCAAGGTCTAGCATCACCAAGAGGGGGTTTCGCTTCAGCAGCAGTTCGGTCCGTAGCTTCTCAAAGGACTTCAGATTGACGAAGGTGGCTGACACAAGGGCACCGACATATCCCTCAGCGTAGGTCAACTGGGTTGCACGTTCAACGAACGAAGCGTAGATGTCATTGAAAGTCAGCGGGTAAGCCGCCTTGATGAAGTCTCTCACTTTGGGCACGAACGCTCCGTAAGGCGGATTCATGACCACAACGTCGTAGCGCCGTGACAGGATCTCGAGCAATTTCAAACCACGAGCCGTGTCTTCGGCGAAAAGCCGTTGGGTAGGATCGGCCTCAGATCGTGCGAGAACCTCCAAGCCCGTTAGGAGCTCTTGTCGGATCTGTTCAGCTTCCTCTTCAAGAAGGCGACGTTCCAGCTCCATCTGCATGATTTGCCCGCGCTCAAGCTCACTCGCGACGGTTTCCAGGAGAAGTTGCTTGCCGCCTCTCGGCACGCGGACCTGCGTGATCCCCTTTTCTTTCGCCTGACGGTCTACCCACTCATCCAGAACGCGCGTGACGCTTTCTCGCACCTGAATCAAGCTGCCCAATTCGCCGACATTCTGAAGATTGTCCCAGATGGTCTTAAAGAGCGCCTCCCGAAGGCTCCGCAATCCCAACCTGTCACCGAGATCATCGACTAGCGTTCGAAGCTGCTGCTCCCCGATATTCACTGCATTCGCGACCACCAGATTAGATCTTTGCAACTTCACGTTCAATGGGGAGTCACCGCTCTTAACGGCAGCCTCCTTCGCCGTCAGAAGGAGCGACAAGGAAGCGATTTGGATGGCTCGCGCGTCGATGTCAATGCCGTACAGATTCTTTTCGACAATGGCCGCCGGAATCTGTTTCGGGTCTCGAATTGACGGCTCTTCCGGCCAACCGGGCTCGCCGGCATGCTGGATCTCATCCAGGTACATCTGGTAGAAAAGACCAAATGCATACTGGCCAAAGTGCATTGTGCCGCACGCCGGGTCGAGCAAAGCGATGTCCGCCGCGCGCTTGAAGGTCTCTACCTGGCCCTCTTCCGTAAGCCTTTCGTACGGAATCTTCTCGCCGGTATTGGGCACGAGGTAATTCGCAACCGGCTGATACCACCCCCCTTCGTTTGGCAGCACAGGCGGCGCAGCAGGCCGAAGAGACGAATCAGGGTGCATTTGTAACCACAGTCGCCCCAGCGTGTTGTCGACCAGTACTTTCACCACCCATGAGGGCGTGTAAAACTGGTTTGTGACAGATAGCTCGTAGGAAGTTCTTGGGGCACCTCCAGATTCGCGGCGCAGAATGCCCTTTACTTCCTCCTTCTCCTGGCGGTTAAAGAATTGGTAAACCCATCCAAGAAAGTCCTGGGCACGGTAAGCATCCTCCGGTAGGTCGTTGTTGATCATCTCAATCACTTTCACCAGGCATCCGTGTCCGGGCCAGAGGCAGGAGTACTCGTGGTCGGGATCAAACAGGATTCCAATGTCGGAAGTGATAAAGCGATAGGCCGCCGTCAACCCGTCCCGTAACAAGGTCTCTTCGGCATTGTCATAGTACTTGTAACGGTTGCCGCCGACCGAACGTATGTCCCGAAGGAAACGTGATCGTGCCTGGCCTGGAACGTAGGTCACGACCTCAGTGGGCTCCGGGGAGGAGTGCTCATCACCTGGTGGTGGTAGGTACAGAAGACCTCTCACCTCCATACACCTCAAGCCAACCAGTCGATTCAGGCAGGTGTAGCTCAGTTCCCTCCGCACGTTCTCGTACCCCTTTTGATCGGAGCCTTCCGACAAGGAATCGCGGTGCAAGATTGCCTCGACGCGGCTCCTGACTTTCTTGTCTTCCTCAGGAAGGCTCATCTCTTCGAGCGGGATTGGCTTGCCCGTGGGAGGGATTCCGAGGCGCTTCAGTTCGGCAGTAAAGTCCTGGTCGAGGACCTCACGAACCTGAGGAACCCACGCCTTCACGAGGTCCTTGAAATTGTCCAAAAGTGCCTGCGCCTCGCCGTTCACTTCACCACCACCGTGTAACCCTGACGAATCTGTGGCTTGATCTGATCACCCGCCTGCTGGAGCGCGATGTCAACCTCCGCTTCGCTTCGGAAGCGTTGACCGGCGAGAGCCGTTGCCGGGTGCCACTCCCAAAGCTTCTCCCCAGGCGGAGGCGGCGGAGCCGTAAGTGCGCGCAGGTCAGATTCAGCCTGAGCTTGATATCCAGGCAGCGCTACCAACGCCTGGGCCAGTGAGCTGAGGCTGCGCTTGGCCGCAGCGACCAGCAGCGATGAGGCAGAATCCAGCAAGAGGGCCGGATAGTGACACGGTCCACCTGCTCCAAACACCTTATCAAAGATGTCGTCACGTGACGCCGGAGGCGCTTCCTTGTAAGCAGCCCCATTTCGGATTGCCGACGCCGCACGCTGCGTCTCTCGTTGCACCTGTGCGTAGGCATCGCGGTAGGCATCTCTGTACGCGCACTGCGCATTGTCGTAGGCAAGGCGGTAATCCGACCACCTTTCCACAACTGATTTCCCGGCTACGATTGCCTCCATATCCTTCAGCGACCGCTCCAGCAGGCGCCGCGAACTGTGATTCGAGTCGACCGGATGATTCGTGGCGAGCTCAGCGATACGGCGCGAAGTTTCGTACTCATGCTGACGCTGATCGGCAAGGAACACCCGCAACGCTTCCAGTGACAAGTTCAACGCCTTCCACTCTTCGGCGCGAGCCAGGAACGCCGTCACAACCTTTGTTGGGTCCTTGGCCGTGGTTGGCTCGGCGAGGGCACCACCGCTACACAGTACGGAGCCCCGGATGGGTAGTCCGCGGTCGGCGTAGGCTTTTGCCTCCTGGAGTCCTGTCTTCAGGTTCTCTCCGAGCTTCCGCGCAGCGGAGGCAATCGCATTCCCTGACTCAGGAATTCCGGTCACGCCCATGGCGATC
>JBKQVI010000052.1:0-27621 GCA_052139985.1 Terriglobia bacterium | reverse complement strand
CGGAGGCACTACCGCACCGGAAGATTGCTGTAGTCACGCGCAAAAAACTGCCCGAGCGCCGCAAACCTCGTTAGCATGCAGCAACTTGCACGTAAAATGTCACTCCGACTCCATGGTGAACACCCGTCAGAAGTAACGCGCCGCTACTCATTGGGTGAATGGGGAAAAGGAAGTCACGGAGCGAACGCGTCCCGTGCACAGCGAAAACCGTTGCCGCTGAACTTGTCGGTCGGGTCGCCCCCGCTGCGGTTCGATACGCGAAGGTACTTGCCGTCGTTGACCCAGGAGCCGCCGCGCAGAACTCGTACTTCGCCCGCGTCCGGGCCTTGCGGGTCGCGCTCAGGGCTCACACCGTAATAGGTCTCTCCATACCAGTCGTTTACCCATTCCCAAGCGTTGCCCAACATGTCATAAAGGCCGAAAGCGTTGGCGTGCTTCTGGCCGACTTCGTGCGTCTTAAGGCTGCTGTTTTTTAGATACCAGGCAACCTCGTCGATGGGCCCGTATCGCGACTGGGCGCTTCCCGCGCGGGCGGCATATTCCCACTCCGCCTCTGTCGGCAGCCGGCCTCCTGCCCAACCGCAGAATGCACTCGCGTCGTTCCAACTTACGTTCATGATGGGCATGACCTCGTCGTGCCAACCCGCATTGAAATTCGGCGCTTCGGGAAGCTGTGCACCCGTGCCCCCGACGAACCTCCGATACGCGGCCACGGTCACTTCCGTCTGGCTCATCCAGAAACCCTTAGCGATCGTTACTTGGTGAGGAGGACTTTCGTCAGCGCCGCAATCATTGTCCCCCGCCGAACAGCCCATGATGAAAGTTCCCGACGGAATCGAGACGTAAACAAGACCGTCCTGGGGGCTGACCTTGGTGTTTTCCTGCGCTTCGACTGAAGCGGGCGTCGAGCCAATTTGGCAAACGGCAATTGTGACAATTGCAACGACAAGTAGCGGCCAGAATCGGCGGCGCTCGCTATGAATGCAAATTGCGGACAAATCCGTAACATTCATTTAGGCGTCCACAAAACCAGGAAAACGATGACCGTGAGTCGGGAGTTGTGTAACTAGACGCTAATATTACCCAACATTTCCTCGATTGTCCACGCAGCGGCGGCACCGATCAGAGCACCCGAGTCTGACGGTCACGCGAAAGCTGTTCCATACACGGGGCCATATGACGAGCCGCGGAGGAGCCCAAAGAATGTCCCCCCTCCGCGCAGTCGACTATGCATCATTTTGCAGGGTAGACGGATAAGGTCCAAGAAATTTTGGCCCGTTAAAGTGAATCATGTGTTCGGGACTATCGGCGACCCAAACCTCCGTTTCCCAGGCAATATCTGCTGCATATCTCCGGAAGTCACGCATCCGAAGGAAGGCAGTCACATAAATGCGTTGGACGGTGCAGTTCTTGAGGAATTTTTCGATTTCGCGGTGGCGCTTGGGTGAAACCGGTCCGTGGGAGGTGACAGCCTCAATGAGAAACAGCCACCGACGCTCCTCTGAAAAGAGGAGGACATCGGGTAACTTATCATGTTCGGTGATGATGATTCCCAGACGAGCCAGTTTTTCCGTCTCACAAAGTACATGCTTGAGTGCAGTGTCGCCGACATACAGTACTTCAGCGCCAGGAGCATAACGCGGTCCGAACTCCTCGATAACTGCGACTTGAAGTCGATTATGCTTACCGGGTGACAAATAAACCGTTTGTCCCTCGGGCAATTTTAGTGGGACTCGGTGACCCGCGCGGGAACTGTTGTAGGCCTTCTCAAGCGAGCCGAATTCTTTGAGAAAAGCAGCGACAGTCTTCTCAAAACCCGCCGTGCCATAACTCTTAAGAACTTGGACCGCACTCGGCGTAAGGGTGTAGACCGTTTTACCGCTGTTCGTTGGACGGTCAGGATCATCGAGATTTCGATCCACGATCCGAGCTTGTTCGAATTGATGAATCGTCTGGCGGCGGATGGTTTCTCGTGAGTTCGCTGCGTAGTCTTTCCCGTAGCGGCTCCGCATGAATTCCATGAGGTCCCAAATGCGCAGGGACGGCTGCTTGGTTTCTGTCCATGAAGTCCTCGGCCCCACGTCAGCCAAGGCTAGTAGGGTAAGGCCAGACCGCTCATTCTGCTGGCCCCTCGGCAGCCCCAGAGCGCGGAGGATCTCAATTGCTTCTTGGGTTTTCGCCACGTGTGAGTCTCAACTAGAGCAGCATGCCGCCAATCAGATGACTTTCCACTGACTCACCCACGCCTAACTTCTTCAGTACGATCCGCTCAATCCTCGCGCCGCCGGCCCCTTCCAAAATGGGCTGGATTTCTTTCCCGATTGAGGCCAGCGTTTTCAAGTCTGGAAAATTCATCGTGCGAAGCTCGGTCGCATTCACCTGCGTGTTGCCGCTGATGGTGCGAAAATAGCGATCCAAGAGCGCCGAGTTGAAGAGCGCGGCAAGTCCGTACGTTTCGTTTACCGTCAGTTCGCGTTCCGCGTGGTAGACATAGTTCAGATGATTCTCCAATGCGACATAACGACGTTCTTGATCCGCCTTTAAGAAGCAACTTGCAGTAAGCCTGCGGGGTTCCTCTTTGGCGCTGAATCGGCGAAGCAAAACATAATTCCGGGTCGGTAAGAGCAGACGCTCTGAAGCAGCGCACACTTGCAAAGCCGCCGGGTGTTTCTTGTTCGGATTTGGCCAGACTGTCTTGAATGGTCTGACGCAGTAAATTGATATCAGTGGCGCCGTTGTATCGCCGTTGGCCTCATCCAGAAGGAACTGCGTCGCGCGAAAAGAGACTACCGGTCCAGTCGAGACTCTAAGCCCCAAGTCTTCGAAATGATGAGGCCAAGACTCAACGATTGCCATAATCTGGGAGTCTTCCGCGCTTGCCGGAATCCTTACAACCTGGTCGACTGACGATTTATCCAAAATCACCTGCGCGGGCAACTCACGAGTAACTGGCCGAGTGAGTTCGGGACCGTAGCTGGTGCTTATGATGACGCTGGACTTCTGTTCGCCTCGATGGGAAACAGTAATCAAGCTTTCCTGAAGCACGTTGCGGAAGTTCCCGGTTCGGGATTCAAATAGGTGGATGCGGTCAAGTGACATGCGGTCGAAAAAGGATCGTCTGAAATCCCGAAAATAAAGCCCATTGCAAAAGCTGCGAGGTGTGATAGCTACGAGTTCACCACCGGGACGCAGCAATTGGGCAGCCGCCGCTAGGAAGAATGCGTAAATATTGG
Organism: Terriglobia bacterium; assembly: GCA_052139985.1. Classification (GTDB taxonomy): domain Bacteria; phylum Acidobacteriota; class Terriglobia; order UBA7540; family UBA7540; genus Bog-366. Next base: position 24,388 of record JBKQVI010000052.1, on the reverse strand, counting down.
GCTGTCCATGGACCACCTCTTTCATCACCCGTGCGTATTCCGAGTCCTTGTTGAGCTTGAAATACGGCGGATTCATAATCACGCCGTCAAACTCTCCCAGAGCGCCCTTCTGCGAAAACAGCGAGCGTTCTCCAAACACTTCCGCGGCGGCGTCGACGATAAAGTCCTTGCCCTCGTGGATGGAGTAAGACAAGGCATGACCCGCTTCCGCGAGGCGTAGTTTACTGTGTTCCATTAATCGGCGGAGTGACGGCAACAGTCCTTCGTCACTCTCAAAAAGATGGATCTCGAGTCGGCGACTCGTGCGGAGCTGTCTCACACGCTCGCAAAACGCAGACGATAACGCACCAACTCCAGCGCCAGGATCGAGCAGCCTGAAAGTCTTTGTTATCGGTAAACTAAACAGTCCGGCCATGAACTGGGCTATTTCCGGAGGTGTAAAAAACTGCCCCTTCAGCTTCCGCTGTTCCAGTGAGGTCGTAGTTTCAAATTGTGTTTGCAACTCAAGGAGGTTATTCATCAACTTGCTTTGCCTCGACGATCTCAGAACACGCTCCGCCCATTATCTCACATCAGAGATGAAACAGGTGCGACCGCCCACAGCCAGTCTATCGGCTGGGTAGGGTCCCGGAATGAGAGTGGGAAAGCTCGGGAATTTCGAGGTAAACCCGCCGCTACGCTTGCCTGTATCGCCCGCGGCCACGGCGGCGCCCGACATTGCGGCGCAAAGCGGCCATCTCAAACCGCACCACAGCAGCCGGAATTTCTCACCCCGGCTTAAGAACAGCGTTGTTGGGCACGTCCGGCAGCCGGCCTTCCTGGTGGTTTCCGCCTCCTGCCACCGCCGGCACCCGGTGTGGGGGCAGGATAGCCATTTTCGGAGTGCGGGAGCTCGCTCCCGCTTTCTCTACCGCGGACTCGTCCGCGGTGGGTTATTCGCCGCGCCGAGTCGCGGCGAGCAAAAGCGGCGTTGAGTCGCCGCACTCCGAAAGGCCGGTTCGCATCAGCGTGGTGAGAAGTTCGGGCCGGGCTTTCCCACGCTTGTGGCGTTGGGCATTGGAGCGGTAAGATACACACGAGAATTCAACATCGTCAGCATTCCTCAGATCACAAAGGTGGTGCTATGAAAGCTCATCTCCACAGAACCGTCTTACTCCTTGCGGCGTGTCTCGTGCCGGTTTCCGTTATCGCGCAGGACCTGGGAGCGCCGGCTTCTCCCGTTGGCGGCATTAGCGCTTTAGGACAGGCAAACCGGCGCTTGACGGAGAAGTCTGCGACCGTTCTAGGCGATCCCGGGGGCCGCGCCACGGTGATGGTAGCGCCTGCCGACGCCGCGGGTTCCGTGGTTGTCCGCACCGACGCCGGTCTGCTTGAGGGCGCGGTGAGCGCGGATTCAAAGGTCCGCAGTTTCAAAGGCATACCCTTCGCAGCGCCGCCCGTAGGTGCTTTGCGCTGGAAACCTCCCCAACCGGTGGCAAGCTGGACCGGCGTGCGCAAGGCGACCGAGTTCGGAGCGCGTTGCATGCAAGGCCGCATTTTTGACGACATGGTTTTCCGCGACAACGGCCCTCGCGAAGACTGCTTGTACTTGAACGTGTGGACGCCGGCAACATCGCCGCAGGAGCATTTGCCGGTCATGGTGTGGATCTATGGCGGAGGTTTCGCTGCCGGCGCGACTTCCGAGCCGCGTCAGGACGGCGAGGTGCTGGCGAAAAAGGGAGTCGTGGTGGTCAGCGGCAACTACCGCCTCGGCTTGTTCGGATTCTTCACTCACCCTGAGCTTACCAAGGAATCTTCCCACAACGCGTCCGGCAACTACGGTCTGTTGGACCAGGTTGCAACCCTCGAATGGGTGCACAGAAACATTGCCGCATTCGGTGGCGATCCCGGCAACGTGACGATCTTTGGCGAGTCGGCCGGTTCCTTCTCGGTCAGCGCACTCATGGCATCCCCCCTCGCGCAGGGCTTATTCCAACGGGCAATCGGCGAAAGCGGCGCCTTCTTCGGCAAGACCCTCAGCTCGCTCCCCCTCGCCGAGGCGGAGGAGGCCGACCAGAAGTTTGCGGACTCAATTGGGGCGCATTCCCTCGAGGCGCTACGGGCCATGCCCGCTGACCAGCTTCTCGAAGCCGCCATGAAACCGGACATGATTCGCTTCCGGCCGATTGTCGACGGCTACTTCCTGCCCGATTATGTTGGCTCGATCTTCGCGAGCGGGAGACAAAGCAAGGTTCCCCTCTTGGCGGGTTGGAATGCGGATGAGGGGAATTTCGAGTCTATTTTTGACAAAGCCGCTCCGACGGCTGCGAACTTCGTCGAGCGCGCGCACGTCCTTTACGGAGACCATGCCGACGCCTTGCTGAAGCTATACCCGGCCGGAACCGACGAGCAGGCCAAGCGTTCCGCACAGGATCTCGCCGGAGATCAATTCATCGCCTTCTCCACCTGGAAGTGGATCGAAATGCAGTTGGCGACGGGAAATTCCCCCGTCTACCGGTATGAATTCGATGACGCACCACCCTCCGCCCCGGACAGCACCGAGCCTTCGCGGGGCGCGTACCATTCCGCGGAAATTGAGTTCGTTTTTGAAGCGCTGCCTTCGAAGAAGCTTCCGTGGCGGCCCGAAGATGAGAAGTTGTCAGACCGGATGTCGTCCTACTGGACCAACTTCGCCAAGACGGGGGACCCGAGCGGTCCGGGTCTGCCGCACTGGCCGGCTTATAACAGCCAGGATAGTTACGAGGTCATGCACCTTAGTGCGAGCCCCCATGCGGCGCCCGATGACCATCGAGGCCGGTACGAATTCCTTGACTCGCTGCCTCCCAGTAAGTAGCCGTGCAAAACCATCGACCGCGCGGCGTGGCCCCAACCCGATGTGTACGGGCCAGCGGCGCTGGCCTTAGGCCGAACGCCGTTCGGCCCTACGACCATTGCCCGTACGACGTTCGTCGGTACTTGTGGCGCGGGTGCGTCGCGGTTAGAATGGGAAAGCTAGATCGCCTTCGTCCTCAGCAGTGTGATGTTATGAAAACGCGCTTCCGGGGAATTCTTCTTTTCGTGTCCACGTGTCTCTTGCCGATATCCGGAATGGCCCAAGGTCTAGGACAGGCGAACGCCACCGTCTCGGTCAATCCTTATGCGCAAGTGCAAACCATCTGGCTGGTCGCCGGAAAGGTAAAGACCGTTCATGGCGACGCCGTGCAAGGCGCCACGGTTACGGTGGCTCCGCTTATCGCCGCGCCGGTGCGAAGCCTCGCTACCAATGCTCGAGGGGAGTTCCGAGCCGAGTACAAGTTGAACGCCGTGGGAGTCGATGAGTTTAACGTGGTCTTGACGGTGAAGAAGAAAGGGCTGCGGACGGCGCATGCGTTTGTCAGTTACGTCCACTCGGCCACAACCTTCGAGGTCCCTTTTACCCTGCGCGAACCGGATGAGGATCCTGCCCAGCTCTCATATGAAGCATTGATCTCCGGCCTTGTGCCCACGCTGAAACAACTCGGACCTGCGGACGGGCTTTCGGCTGCGAGCGAGAAGGATTACAACCGGGGAGTGGACGAATTCCTGGACCAACATCACCCGGAGCGAGCGGTGCCGCTCCTCAGCAAGGTCTCGCAACGCGATCCCTCATGCATCGCCTGCCGAACCATGCTGGCCCTTACGGAATTGGGCTGGGACGATTGGGACGGCGCCAGCCGCGCCCTGGCGGAGAGCGTGAACGCAACGCTGGCTAACAAGAAAATGGGTCGTCCCGAACCCATGGTGGCTTACGGAACATGGGTAAGTTGGCAGCATGATCCCGAAAAGGCGGAATCCTTCTTCCTGGAAGCGCTCAAGTATGCTCCCCAGAACGCACTCGCCCTTCAGGAACTTGGCCGCGCTCTGCTGGCGGAGCAGAAATTCGACTTCGCGGGCGAATACCTGAAAAAGGCTGTTGACGCCGGCGCGGGACCGGAGGCGCGGCTTCTTTACGTCGAGGCGTTGGTAGGCATAGGACAGGCTAACGAGGCAGCCGTCGAAATGAACCGTTATCTTGATGGGAGAGACGTGAAGAAACTGCCTGCCCGGGTTCGCCAAGTATGGACGAGCGTTCAGAATCGGCAAAAAGTGGAGGCCGCCTTTGCCAAGGCCAGGGCGGAGAAAAACCAACCTGTCGACTTCCTTCGGCACCCGCCGACGGACCTGATCCGCGGACTCGAACCGGCAGTCGACCAGGAACAATTGAGTACGATCCTCGACGGGGTGGGCGCCAGGATTTCCGAGCTGATCCAGAATTTCCCCAATACGACCTCCCTCGAAGCCATCCACCAGGAGAAACTGGGCCGCAAGGGGGCCGTCAGCGAAACTCAGCATCAGAAATTCCGGTATCTGTGCTTGGCGCCGCGGGAGGCATGGGGGCCCGGCTTTCGGGAATATCGCGCTGATCTTGGAGGGAATGAGACTGTACCGAAGGGATTGTCCGACGGGTTTATGCTCACCAAGGGCTTTGCGTCGACTCCTCTCTTCTTTCACCCGTCGTACCAGACCGAAAGCACATTTCATTACCTTGGGCGGCAGAATCTCAATGGCCGGGCCACGTATGTCATCGCCTTTGCACAGATTCCCGGAAAGGCCCACTTGACGGGAGACTTCCGAAAGGGAGATACCTCGATAACAACGTTTTCCCAGGGGCTGGCTTGGTTCGATACTTCCACCTATCAGATAGTGCGCCTTTATACCGACCTATTGGCGCCGCTGCCTGAGCTTCGACTGGAGCAACAGACGATGAATGTCGAGTTCAACGAGGTCCACTTTAACCACCTGAAGCAAGCGTTGTGGCTGCCGGAGGATGTCACTGTGACCCTCGATTGGAACGGCAAGCGACTGAGGAATAGGCACGAGTATTCGGACTTCAAGCTTTTCGACGTGGACGCTTCAGAGAAGATCGGGAAACCGAAAGACTCCCCGGACGCCTCTGCGACACCACACGAGTCCACAGTTACGCAATGACTTGGGGGAAGAAACCCTTGCCATTAGCTCCCGAGAAAACATCATGAACTTGGCCCTACCGCAGGAACTCGCCCACTACACTTGCTATCGTACGGCGGGACATCTCACCATCGACGGCAAACTCGATGAGCCCTCGTGGAAGTTGGCGCCCCGTTCGAGCCGTTTTGTGGATATCATCACGGGCAAGCCTGCCTGGTTTGATACGCACGTTGCCATGCTTTGGGACGACACTTACCTTTACTTTGGGTTTACGGCCGAGGAGCCCAACGTCTGGGCCACGCTCACCGAGCGCGATTCCAAGGTTTACGAAGACAACGACCTGGAAGTCTTTATTGCCGGCCAGGATGCCTACTACGAATTCGAAATCAACGCCCTCAACACCATTTATGAAGTGTTTTGGATTTGGAAGGACATTTTCCAGCCCGGCACGCCGTATTATGGCCGGGCGGAATTCAATCCCGATGTCCATCCCACAATGGAGATTTGCGGCATCGGCGGCCACGTGCACCCGCGGGGCGAGCGCTGGGGATTTCTCGATTGGGACTATCCCGGACTAAGCCACGCCGTGCATGTCGATGGCATCCTTAACCAGCGTGCCGGAACCGACAAAGGCTGGAGTGCGGAACTCGCCTTTCCTTGGAAGGGACTGGAACTGCTTGCCGACGGCCGGTCGCTTCCGCCCCGGGATGGCGATCTGTGGCGAATCGATTGTTCGCGCTTCGAACAGGTGGGCCCGGACGGCAAGAGACTGGACCCCAGCGCCGGGTGGACGTGGAACCGGCACGGCCACTACGACTCTCACATCCCCGAGACATTCACTTACGTCCACTTCTCGAAGGAAGTCGTGGGACGGGCATCGGCGAAACCTTGACACGGGTCCACGGGTTTTGTGGTATACTACCTCTTACCTTGCAATAGGCTTCGGTCTCTGAATTGCCCCAGGGGGCAATACTCAGGCCAGACCAGCCACCATAAGTAGACTTGAAATCCCGCAAGATCCACAGTTCGGGCACGGAGGGCGCTGATGATTCTTTGGTCACTAAAAAGGTATTGTCCAGCATGCAACAGCCGCGACGTTCGCCGGTCCGTGCGCTGGGGCATTATTGAAACCGCGATTCTACCCTTCTTTCTGATCCGCCCTTTTCGCTGCCAGAGGTGTGATTATCGTTTCTTCGGGCTGTTCTTTGCGGCGCGGAGCAAGAAAGAGCGCTTCCGAACGATTACGGTCGGGTGAATCGGACGTATCCCGCGCGGGAGGCAGAGATTCCGTGGCCGGTCGGCGCCATTCGGGTGAGGGCTCGGCTGAGGCCCCGAGTTTTGGCCGGGAAGAAGGGGTTGCTGGTGAGCCACTATTCCGGTGCGGAACCACCTATGGTGCCGCTCCCCCAGTGCTCTACTAAGGTTTTCCAGCGAGGCGGGGTAAATCGGCGCTAGTTTGAACTTTGCTCCCTTAGCCTGCGCAAGGCGTCGCCGCTCACCCGCATCGTCAGCCACTCCTTCATCACTTTTGCACCCAGGGATTCGTAGAAGCTAATGGCCGGAGTGTTCCAATCGAGTACCTGCCATTGATATCGCCCGCAGCCCTTCTCCGCGGCTACGCGGGCGAGATGAAGGAGCAGCGCTTTCCCGATTCCTTTCTTGCGAAATCGCGGCCGCACGAAGAGGTCCTCAAGATAGAGTCCAGGTTTACCTTGCCAAGTGGAATAGTTGAAAAACCAAAGCGCGAAGCCTGCCGGCTCGCCACTCCACTCTGCAATCTCGACGTAAAATCTCGGTTCGCGGGAAAAGCCATCGCGCTGCAAATCTTCCGTCGTGGCCACGGCCTCCTCTGGGGCACGCTCGTATTCGGCAAGCTCGCGAATGAATTCGAGAATCAGCGGGATGTCGTTAGGGGAAGCTTTTCGAATGTTCAACATGGAGGAATTGTAACCCAGGTTGGGAAGTTTGCATCACACCACGCCTGAGTTTCCTGCCTCTCCCCTTTCACCTCGTTTGAGGAAAGTTTGGCCCAAATCGACGGCGCGTGGCCAAACGCATAAGATGTTGTATGTTCAATCGTTTATGGCACGCAGAAGAAAACCGAGCAGCCGCTCCGACTCGAAAAACTCAGGAACTTCCTCGTGCCCCTTGCCGTGTATAACCTCCACATCCACTTTGCCGCCCAAGGCATTGTAGCGGCGCGCGAACTCGATTGTGTTTTCCTGAAGGGGGACAACCTTGTCAGCGTCACCGTGAATATGGAAGATGGGAACCTTTGCTCGGGCAAGTGGCGCTAATCGATCAATCGGGCTATCTTTACCAAGGTGCTTGCGTAATTCCGCTTCATTCATCCCATACGCCCGTTGGATTTTTTCGCCTCCCAAGTCGGGCCAACCCTCCAGGTTGGTAACGGGGTAGATTCCCGCGATGCAGCCAACGTCATGGGCGTGCTCGACGGCCCAGTTGTAGAGCATCAAACCTCCGCGGCTCTGGGCGAGCAGGCAGGGCCGCGGCGACAAGGCGAATTCTTTCCGGACGTGTTTATAAAACTGCGTGTACGCTTTCCGTCCTCGCGCATTTCCCCAAGACTCTCCCACGTCAACGCCCGCGATCCAGACGCCCTTGTCGAGCAGCCTGGTGAACAACCAATCGAGCGACGCGTTTGGGTACCTACCCATCTGGGGCGTTGCCTTCACGAACGTCGGCGCATACCAAAGCCAAGGTTTCAAACCTGCGGGTTCGGAATGATTGGGCTTAATGATAAACCCGCTTCCTCCGGGCACGGCAAAGTCGATTCGTGTCGCGCCATACTCCTTCGACTCGACCTGTGCCAGGATCGGCTGTTGAGCCAGGATCAGCAGGACGACTGGCAAAGCCGCACCGATTCGACGCGAGAGCGTGATTTTCTCGGGTAAAACCGCCATTCTCTTGGAGTGCATGTCATTCTCCGCCAGCCCACCTACGGCAATGTCACTACGGCCACCGCCAAACCGCTTAGGGTTACATCGTCGCTTGAGAGTTGGCCCGCGGCGGGCGGCTGAAAGGCAGTTTGCTGATCGACCACTTCCAGCCGGCCTCCGGAGGCGCCGGGAATGGACGCTACGACGGTTCGGTCGCGTTTATTCACCAGGAGCAACTTATGCTTGCCGTCAGGGGTCACGAATCCCAGTCCATAAACCGAGGGCGTTCCGGTGACGGTGTTCACGAGCTTGTCGCCGGGACCGAAATTTGTGTGGAGCAGCTGCAGCACCCAAAAGCGGGCGTTGGGCTGTCCGGTGTTCCAGTCCACCATGCTGACCGATGGCCACTGCGTGGGAAAGCCAACCATTTGCGATTCGCCCGCCACGTCGATGCCGAGCTTGGCGAGTTCACCGTAAAGGTAGGCATACATCGCTCCAGAAAGATTCCAGTAGGAATTCCGGATTGGTGGGGCGACATAGGAGGGAGGCATTCCAGTGCCGTCGCTGCCTGTTTGCGATCCAAGTTCATCCAGGTCAGTCTGGGTCTGCGGCGAAAGGCGCTGCCGCACGGAGTCAGCCCAGCGCACAACGGCCAGGAACTGATCGGCTTGATTGAAGAACGTGTACTGCTGCGCTTCCGGCGGCTCGTTTTGCGTGGGCTTAGCGTAGAAGTGGTAGCTGACCATGTCGAGCGGAGTCCCGGGCTTGTGGTGGCGGGGGTCCAGGAAATATTCCAGGAATTGCATGTTGTTCTCGGCCGAGTCCAGCGCCAACGACACAAACTTCACTTGGGGCGCGACCTTCCGAATGGCTCCGACGATGGCATCGTAACTGGCCGTGTAATCCTGCGGAGTCATGGAGTGCTCGTCATCGACTTCGTTGAACACTTCCCAGTAGTCGATCTTGTAATGGTGACCCGACTCATGCCGCTTCCCCACTTCGTCGGTAAATCCCCCCTGGGTATACCAACTTACCAACCTGGCATAGTAGTCCGCGAGTTCCTTCCGGCTAGGGTCCCGCAATTCCTTGCCCTGTTCGTACGTCCATGTCAGCCCGTCCGGATCGGCTGGGTACGGCACCGGCTTCTCCGTCTTGAACATCCACTGAGGGATGGTGCTAAAATTCACCACCACCGAGTGACCCGCGGTGGCGTTCATGAAGTCTTCCATCATCGGGTCGATCAAGGAAAAGTCCCAGGAGGTCTGCCCGTCCGTGGGAGGTTCGAGCTCCGCCACTGCCAGCTTCGGATAGGGCAGCCACGGCACATAGCGAACGTAGTCCGCTCCCAGCTCGTGCACCGCCTGGAAGACGCGGTCGTGAATCTTCGCGCCCCGCCTCAATGGTGGCATGACTACTACTTGCAAAGTCGGCGCCGTCTTCGAAACAGTAACCACCTTGTCCCAGTTGACCTGGATCTTGGATGTTTCCGTTTCGGGCTTTGAAGAGGTTTCTTTTTTGGAACACGAAGTCACGGTTATCGATAGGCACATCATGGATAGAGCAAGATTCCTAACCATTCCTGGCATCTTCATGGCGCTCCTTCTTAATCGGTGGGGCGGAATCACACGACAAAAAGTCGTTTTGGCACGTATGCTGGGCTACACGAGGCTTTCACTGGGACCTGTTTGCTGGAATTAACCCGGCCCCAGCACCGGAACCGACAGCGACTGCACGGCGCCAGCGTCGTCGCTCAGCAAGAAGCGGATGACGCGCGCGACGTCTTCGGTCGAGACCCACTGGGAAAAATCCGCTTTGGGCATGGCGCGCCGGTTCGCTTCCGTGTCCATGGTTCCCGGCAGGATGCAGTGTGCGTGGATGTTGTAGCCTTTCAGTTCACTGGCAAGGATTTCCGTGAGCTGCCGGACCGCGCCTTTCGATATCGCGTAGGCGGCAATGCCCGCGCCTCCACCGTTCAGGATCGCTCCACTCGATGTAGTGACAATCCGGCCGAACTTCTGTCGAATCATCACCGGCACGGCGGCGTGGGCGGCGAGATAAACCGTCCGCAGGTTCAGATCGAACATTTTGTCCCAGCTATCCTCGCTGGTTTCGTGAACCTTCCCCGCCGCGAACCCGCCCGCAATGCAGACCAGAAAGTCAACTCGCTGCCAACGCTCCACCACCGCTGCTACAAATCGCTCGACGGCAGCGGCCTCGGTCAAATCGGCCTTCGCCCCCCACAACCGCTCGCGGAGGGCGCCGGCGCGACTTTCGAACGCCGTCCAATGCTCGTCGGCGGTATAGGGTATCGCGACGCGGGCTCCATTTCCAGCGAGATCAAGGGCGACGGCGCTGCCCAAAGCGCCCGTTCCGCCCGTGACGATGGCGACTCGACCTTGAAAATCCATAGAGACACCTCGCATCCGGCAGGTTCCACGGAGGACTGAGATGATAGCAGAGGCAGGAGAGAGATAGCAGAATGAAAATCAGCGGGTAATGTCCTGCTCCGAAAGTTCGCCGATCTTTCGGCTTTGGACTCCTGTAACGGACTTCTTGGCGCAATTTTCATGCTTCGGGGTGTCGCGAAGCGACATGACCGACTAATTTGGCCGTAACGCTGCCATCCTGGCGGCTCCCGTGCCGTCTGGAAGCCGACGCTACAACCCAAATCAGGACGCTGCCCATTAGCGCCGTTGCTGGACACAGCCGGTGGCGAGCAAACCCAGACGGGATGGACAATGTGTCCACTCGACCGGGAACAATCTGTCGCTTAATGCCAACTTGGGCAATAACCGTTTTGACTTAGCTCCTACCCAGGAATACTATGGCGTGCGGAGGAGAGCCGGCCCCTCATGATCGGCGAGACCCTAGCCCATTACGAGATTGAGAGCCGCCTGGGAGAAGGCGGCTCGGGAGTGGTTTACCGCGCCCGCGACTTGCGCCTGGAACGGCAGGTGGCGATCAAAGTCCTGGCCGACGATCTTCGCGACGACGAACTGGCGTGGGCCCGCCTGCTGCGCGAGGCGCGGCTAGCCTCGCAATTAATTCACCCCCACATCGCCGCCATTTACGATTTGGGCGAGGAGGATGGCCGCGCCTACATTGCCATGGAGTATGTCGAGGGCCTGCCGCTGGCCGACCTGATCCCCGAAGGCGGCATGGCTCGCGAGCAATTTGAGCATTACGTGGCGCAGATTTCGGGCGCCCTGGCTTTTGCCCACCGGCAAGGCGTGATTCATGGAGATCTCAAGGGGTCCAACATCATCGTGACCCCGGAAGGCAATATCAAACTGCTGGATTTTGGCCTGGGCCGCCGCATTCCGCGGGGTGGCATGGGGGAAGTCACAAGCTCGTGTCTGCCGCTCGCGGAGCCTGGCGCCACCGCGGGAACCCTGCCTTATCTGGCCCCGGAGGTTCTGCGCGGCGGCCCCACCAGCCGGCAGAGCGACGTTTGGGCGCTGGGCGTTCTGCTCTACCAGATGGCCACCGGCGAACTGCCCTTCCGCGGAGCCACCGCCTTCGAGCTGAGCGTTGAGATCATGGTGGGCACGCCGCCTAAGCTCGCGGAACTGGAGGAACCGCTTCAATCGACGTTGCGCGCTTGCCTGGAGAAGGACCCCCTGGCCCGCAACCCGCAAGTGGGTGAGATCTCGATGGCGCTCGCGAAAAAGCCAGCCGAGGTCGAGCCCCACTTACCCGCCGGCGCAGCCACACGCCCAAGCACTGCCAGCGAGGACCCGGCGGTGCGCGCCGTCTCACGCCACCGGCCCAAGTGGTGGGCTCCAGGCGGCGCAATGCTGCTCTGCGTGTTACTGCTGGGCGGCATTTACGCGCGGCGGATTTGGGTATCGCGGCAAGCCCCGCAGGCGAGTCCCCCGTCCCAGGTGCTTAAGGCTTTCGGTGCCGGAAATCCCGCGGCCAGGGTTTGGGTCAACACGGACTCCGGAACATATCATTGCCCCGGCGCGAGATGGTACGGGAAGACCCAGTTGGGCGAGTACATGACGCAAAAGCAGGCGCAGGACAAGGGATACCATCCGGCGGCAAACCGCGCGTGCATGTGATGGCAAATCGCAAACACCCAAACCCCGGCTCCGCCGCCTGCTCTGCGGATAGTCGTCGAAGCTGTAAAGGAATTCCGGAACGAGCAAAGGCATCTCGCGCAGAGCCGCAAAGGCGCAGAGGCTGAAAAGAAAACGAAGGCTTTGTCTGTTTTGAATCTCTGCGTCTCAGCGTCTCTGGGCGAGATTCCCTATTTTTTCGCACTTTCTTCGACTTCCCCTGGAGTTTCTGCGTTTGAGATGAGGGACCATTCAATTTGCGCGGCCATCACTACGCACTGTCATCCTGAGTCACGCTTTTCAGGGCGAAGGACCTCGGTATTTCGTTGTTCCCAACGCGCACCGGCAAACTGCGGAGGTCCTTCGCCCCGATAAAGTGCGTCGGGGCTCAGGGTGACAGGGCATGACAGGGGAGCCTCGATTTTTCCAAACAGCGAGGCGAAGCTGCTCTGGCTACAAACCCCTGCGGCTGTCACCGCCGTGCGGCGAGGAGCCCTGGCGTGGGGCCCCGGGCGATTCGGAATCCCTCAGACCACATCGTCGGTATCTCAGCAAATGGCCCCGGCCCGAAACAATTCGGCGCCAAGGCCGTTTGACAAAGTGGTGCCCAGCAGACGAGAAGGCGACTTCTCAAGCCCGATCCATAAAATCGCAGGTAGTATCTTAGCTATCGCAGCTTGCAGTGAAACCAGCAAATAATGCCCTCGCGACAAACCAAAAAATAGCTTCCGAGTCACAACGGACTGGCGTTGCAAGTTGAGCTGCTACATCCTGAAAGTAGAGCTTCAGCAGGCCAGCATCTTTTCCCTGAGGCCAATTCTGCCTACGATGCTTCGCTTCTTCCCGATTTAGATTCAATTTCGCTTAACTTCTTCGTAACTCTCACTTAAAGTCTGCGCGAAAGAATGTACATGGGTAACAAATCGGTTGATGGGAACGTACTCAGACGCATTTAAGAGTGCTCAAGTACTTGGCTCGTGTTGCAGTTGTGCTCCTCATACGACTGTCAGCCGCCATCACTGAGGCGCAGATTGATCGCGGCACTGTTGTTGGACCTCTGACAGACTCGTCCGCATCTGCCCATCCCGGAGCGCATGTTGTGAGTTTCTCGTCAACGACGCTCTTGATGCGCGCAACTTCTTTGCCTCCAGCAAGCCCGCATTCCCGTTAAACCCGTTGGGAGAGTCGCTTGGCGTGCCTACGCAATGAATCGAATTACCTGCGGGCCTTCCGGCCCAAAATGAAACATTCTGGTTGGGGAAAAGCCAAATCAGCCGTGCTTCCACATACCGAAGGGATGGGACCGGCATGTGCGGAAGATTGGCGGCCCCAATCAACAGTCGCGAGTTAAAAGGAGAAACATATGAGTTTGAAGGGGATAAGCTGGGTCCGAAAGCTATGCTTCCGAGATCTGAGGCTGCCTGTTTTCATCGCCGTTACGATGATTTTTGTCTGCGCTCAGCTTGCCTGGTGCACTGCCACCGGCAGCATTTCCGGCGTGGTGCGCGATACTAGCGGTGCTTCGATCCCCGGAGCTGAGGTGGTGGCTCTGAACACGGGGACGGGTGTCAAGCGGACGGTCGAAACCAATGCGGAAGGTTTTTATTCGTTCGAGGCGCTCCCGTTGGGAACTTACGAAGTGGATGTGAACAAGGCCGGGTTTAAGGGGTATCGGGAAACCGGGCTCGTGGTGAACGTCAATTCGGCTTTAGTTGTGGACGCCCGGCTGGAGGTGGGAGAGATCAGGCAGCAGGTGAGCGTCTCCAGCACCGCTGTCCATGTCGATACTACTAGCACCCGAATGGGAGAAGTGATTACCGGCGCGACGATGACCGCGGTTCCTCTGAATGGACGCAGCTACGTGGACTTGCTGGCTCTTCAACCCGGTGTGTCGTCGGAGAACTCCGTTCAGGGATCCCCGAATTTTGGAGGAGTTAGTGCGTACGGTGAGACCAGTGCACCCTTCCAGAGCAGCAGCTTTAGCGCCGCCGGCAATTTGGCGATCAACGGCAACCAGGAGACGTCCAACGCCTTCATGGTGAATGGAGCCCTGGTAGACGACGTGGTTCAGCAGGGGACGACCATCGTTCCCAACCTCGATTCCATCGCCGAGTTCCGAATCCTGACGAACGGTTACGAAGCGCAGTACGGAAATTACGGCGGTGGGCAGGTCAACGTCGTGACCAAGTCCGGCACGAACAGATTTCATGGTGATGGGTTTGAGTTTGTGCGCAACACCAGCCTCGATGCACGAAATTTCTTTTCCCCGACCATCGGCCCCTATCACCAGAACCAGTATGGTGGCACGTTCGGAGGGCCCATTCTGCATAACAAACTGTTCTTTTTCGGTGATTACCAGGGGACACGGCAAGTGGTCGGTGTGGACACCGGCGAAGTGGCCGTCCCCTCCGCGCAGGATCGGATCGGCAACCTGTCCGACGTCGCCGGCTCTCTCACCGGAGCGGTGAATGGCGCGGGGTGGGCCGGAGTCCTCTCCCAGAATCTCGGCTATACCGTCACTGACGGGGAGCAGTATTACACCCCGGGCTGCACGACCTCGGCGCAGTGCGTGTTCCCGAACGCGGTCATTCCCATGACGGCATGGGCGGCGCCGTCCTCAAAACTTATGAGCTACATCCCGGCGCCCAATCCGGGCAGCGACTTCTTTTCGACCTCGAGCTATAAGCAAACGTTTGATGACAGCGAAACCTCCTATCGGATGGATGGGAACACGGGATGGGGCATGCTTTCAGGCTACTATTATTTCGACAAAAACAGCCTGAATAACCCCTATCCCCAGGAGCCGATCCCAGGCTTTAGCGGGCTAGGCGCGCAGCAAGCGCAACTGGCCACGCTCGGCGACACGAAGACCTTCGGATCCACTATGGTCAACGAATTGCATCTGAACTTCCTGCGTGTCGATAACAGCTCATTTGACCCGGTCGGTGGTGTGGGTCCGAAGATCAGTTCGTTTGGGATCGTCGAGGGCTGCAATACGCTGGGAATATGTCCTCTCGCGCCGCAATTCGAGGGCGTCCCGCGCGTGGACTTCAACAACTTTTCAATTGGCGCCGCCACCCACATTGGCACCTTTGTCCAGAACACTTACCAGGCAGTGGACAACTTCTCGAAGGTTTGGGGGACGCATACCCTGAACTTTGGCGGAGAGTTCCACATCGATCAGTTGACCGAATACCTCTCCAGCAGGGCCAACGGTGCATTTACTTTCCGTGGCACCGAGACAGGTCTCGATTTTGCAGACTTCCTGATCGGGGCTCCTAACCTTTACCGGCAGGGGGTATCGCTTCCCGCCTACAATCGATCGCGATACTACGGGCTGTATGCGCAAGACGGCTGGCGAGCCAAGCCGAGTCTGACCCTGAATTACGGCGTGCGCTGGGACGTCAGCTATCCCTGGTGGCAGAAGAACAACAATCTGGAGACGATCATACCCGGCATGCAATCGGCGGCGTTCCCGGGCGCGCCCCCCGGCTGGGTGATTCCAGGGGATGATCCGGGAGTTCCCAAGACCACTTCTCCGGTGCAGTGGAATAATTTTGCTCCGCGCGTCGGGATTGCCTATGCGCCCAATCCGCAGGAAGGGTTTTTGAAGGCTCTCTTGGGCGGGGCGGGAAAAAGTAGCATTCGCGCTTCCTGGGGTTTGTTCTATTCCCAGATCGGCCAATACGGGAGCACCCAGATCATCGGTGATGCGCCGTTCGGGTTTTTCTGGGTGAGCAGTTCTCCGCCCATGTTCGATCAGCCCTTCCTGGCTCGAGCCACGCAGACTTCGGAGACTCAGCGCTTCCCCGTGATTTTCCCGCCAGGCAATGTGTCGGCGTCCAATCCCGATACGAGCATCGATTGGTCACACTACGAGCCCATCTCGAGTTCACCGGGGTGGTACCACGGAAACGTGCTGCCCTATAACGAGGACTACGAGTTATCGTTCCAGCGCCAACTCGGGTCGAACACGCTGATGACTCTGAACTACGCGGGCAGTCAGGGGCATCACCTCCTGCTCAATCTCGAAGCGAACCCCAGCAACCCCGCGCTGTGCCTGAGCGTGAGCCAGGCGAGCCAGGTGGCCCCCGGCAGCCCCACTTGCGGCCCTTTCTCAGAGGACCAAATTTTCACGACAGCCGCCGGCCAAAACGTGGTCGTTCGTCCACTGGGACCCGGCCTCGGGAGTAACGGGCTTTACACGACCTTCGGGAATTCAAATTACAACTCCTTCGAAGCCAGCCTCAAGCACCAAACCGGCCGATTGACATTTCTTGCCGCTTATACCCTCAGCAAATCACTGGATGATGCTTCGGGAATCTACGACCAATTGAATCCCTATAACTACGCGTTGAGCAAGGCACTGTCCGCGTATGACATGACGCACAATTTCGTCTTCAGTTACACCTACGAGTTGCCTTTCGATAAGCTGTTGGCGGCAAACCGCGCCACGCGGGGATGGATTCTCTCCGGAATCACCCGCTTCGCTACCGGCTTGCCCGTGAGCATCTCGGAAACCGATGACCAGGATTTGATCGGTGATTTTGCCACCGGCATCAGTGATTCAACCGTGGACGAGCCGAACCTTGCGCCAGGGAAAATCTTGAACAACACCAATCCACGGTCGGGCCAGCCCTATTTCTCCACTTCCCTCTTCACCCAGGAGACCCTAGGTCAAGTGGGCACCTCGAATCATCGTTTCTTCCACGGGCCCGGCATCAACAATTGGGATATGGCTCTGTTGAAAAACCTTCGCCTCACGGAATCGATGTCATTGCAATTCCGGGCGGAATTCTTCAACGCTTTCAATCACACACAGTTTAATAACCCCGACGGGGAATTCACCGACTCAACCTTTGGATTGGTAACGAACGCGAGGTCGCCCCGCATTGGGCAAGGAGCGATCAAGTTTATCTTCTGAATCTCCGGCGACGGGGGGAGTGTTGACGTTGCGATGGGCCGCCCCATCTTGCAGCAGGTGCGGCCCACCTATGCTTTCTACTGCTGAGGTTCCCATGTATTCGAACAAAAAGCCGGCCTTTTTCCTGACTCCGGTGAGGGTGTTCCAACTCGCTCTGGCCGCCGCGGCCGCGGTCATCGTCATCTGCGCGCGGCCGTCGAGTGTCGCGCTAGCTCAACAGCCAAGTCCACGGAAGCAGATCGGCCTGCCTTCCAGCAAGTTGATCTTGGAGCCGGTCCCCGGAGCGCCCCGACGTACGAACAGTTTCCCCGCAACGGTGGCCCTTCATCCCGACGGCCGCTATCTGGCCATCCTCAACAACGGCTACGGCACGGAGGAATCGCACTTCCAGCAATCGATCGCTGTCCTGGATTTGGCGACGAATCAATTGCGGGATTTTCCCGATCACCGCTTCCCCGTGGACGGGCGCCAGACCTACTTTCTCGGTCTGGCCTTCAGTACCGATGGGGCCCGGCTTTACGTTTCCGTAGGTTCCTTCACGGACCCGGCCGGGGAGCGCTCCGGAGATTTGGGCAACGGAATCGCCGTTTATAGCTTCCAAGACGGCGTGGTTACACCCCAGGGGTTCCTCAAGATTCCCCTGCAATCAGTCCCCCAGGGCAAGGAGCAAAATCCGGCGTTGCCCAGCTTGCCCCCCGGAAAGTGCATTCCTTATCCCGCCGGATTGGCTGTTGTCCGAGGTGACCAGGACGACGAGATTCTTGTCGCAGACAACCTTTCGGATAACGCGTTGCTGATGGACGCCGCGAGCGGCCGGATCCTCCACGAGTTTGACCTCACCACGAGCGACCATATTCCGGCCTCGTATCCTTACGCGATCGTCGCTACGCGCGACGGGGTTCATGCCTATTGCTCGCTTTGGAACGCCTCGGAAGTCGTGGAACTCGATCTGCGAACCGGGCAGGGGGTGCGGCGCATTCCTTTGCTTGCCCCAAACTCGCCGCTCGCCGCCGGATCTCATCCCACGGCGCTACTATTGAGCAAGGACGAAAAGCAGCTTTATGTGGCTCTCGCTAACGCCGACGCCGTGGCCGTGATCGATCCGGCGCGCGGCCAGCTTATTGGACTACTCTCCACGCTCCTGCCGGGGCAGGATTACGGCGGTAGCTACCCCTCCGCGTTGGCGGAAGCCGCTGACGGCAAGCGCCTCCTCGTGGTTAATTCCGGATCGGATGCCGTCGCCGTCTTCGATACGTCATCTTCCAACCTTCTCATCCCGCACCCGGCGTTAGGGTTCATTCCGACGGAGTGGTACCCCACTGCCGTAGCCGTCCACGGAGACGATCTGTTCATCGCTTCCGGCAAGGGTGTGGGTAGTGGTCCAAACGCCTGGTTGGCGAAGGGATGGTCCGCGGATGAGCGTCGCTGGATGCACCCTTACATCGTTCCCTTGCTCCACGGCTCAATCGCCCGCCTGAGTCTCCACCGATCCGAGAGCGAATTGGCCTCTCTCACCGAAGAAGTCCAACAAAGTAATCTCATGCAGAAGCGCGAATTCCAGATTCCTTTTGTCGGCGGCCATGACCGCATCAAGCATGTGATCTACATTGTGAAGGAGAACCGGAGTTATGACCAGATTCTGGGAGACTTGAAGGTGGGAGACGCGGATCCAAGCCTGGTCCTGTACGGTGAGGACATCACCCCTAACGAGCATGCTATCGCCCGGCAATTCGGGGTGGTGGACAATTTCTATTGCAGCGGCAACGTTTCTGGAGATGGTCACGTCTGGTCCACGGCCGCCACGAGCAGCGACTATACCGAAAGGACCTGGCAGGTCATGCAACGGGCCGACGAACGAACTTACGACTACGAAGGGGACGTGGACCACGATTATCCGCTACTGGAAGGAATCCCGGATGCCGATGAACCGGCGACGGGGTACATCTGGACCAACGTCGCGCGGCACGAACTCACGCACCGGAACTATGCCGAATATATCGAGACCCAATGGTGCGACACGGGCTTTCAGGTCAAGGACGCCAAGGAGAACCACCCGCTGCCCCCAGGTGCAAGTTGCCCGAAGAGCTTCATTAAACCTGGAGAGCTGCTCCCGGAAAACGTCGGAACACCGCACGGGTCCCCCAGTCCGTACCCGTGGCCGATTCCGATCATGTTCCGGGACGTTCCCACGAAGCCGGAAATCGTCGGGCACTTCGACCCGCGGTTCCCCGATTTCCGGATCGATTATCCCGACCAGCTTCGCGCCGACGAATTCCTGGACGAATTCAAAGACTTCGTGGAGGCGCGAAAGACCGGGCACGGAACGGAGTTGCCCCAGTTTGTCCTTCTCCGCCTGCCGAACGATCACACGGCGGGAACGGATCCGGGTTTCGCGACGCCCTCGGCCTTGGTTGCGGACAATGATCTGGCCGTGGGCCGTGTCGTGGATGCGGTCTCCCACAGCCCGTACTGGGACGACACGGCGATTTTGATTCTGGAAGATGACGCGCAGAACGGACCCGACCACGTCGACGCGCATCGAAGCATCGCCTTCGTGGTGAGCAAGTACTCCCCAAGTTCCGAGGGGCATCCTTTCGTGGACCACACGTTCTATACCACCGTCAGTATGATCCACACGATCGAGGCTCTGCTGGGTTTGCCGCCCATGAACAACAACGACGCCCATGCGCCGGTGATGGCCCCGCTGTTTTCGGGCTCCGGGCAACACGCTCCCTTTGAGGCCGACTATGGAAACCAGCGGAACGGCCTGATCTACAAAATGAACACCTCCAGCTCCCCCGGCGCCGCCGAATCCTCCCGAATGGATTTCTCCCACGCCGATGCCGCCGATGCGAAAGCTCTCAACACGATCCTCTGGCGGGATCGAAAGGGCCTCGTGCCTATGCCCGAGAGTGGGTACCATTATCAGTCACCGGAGTAATCGCCGCCGCCTGCGGAAGGGTAGCGGGGCAATAAATACTCCTGGGGCCTCACAGGGGAAAGCTACAATGCTGGCCGAGCGATAGTGTTTCGGAAACTATGCTCAGGGGATGCTTCACCGGATTGGGAATGAAAACGCCCTTCTGTGATAGTGAGGAAATTAAAGGTCAGCTTGGTTACTTGCGTATTCCGATGAAGGTGGTCAGTGATTCCGATTTGATCCCGGTCACTTGTTCCGAAGTGAAGGCAGTCGTTTTGGGAGCGAAGCGACGCTGGCGTTCTTATCGTGCTTGTAGTGACCGGAATGGTCAACTGGAATTCGGTTTTTTCTTCATCTTTTCGGATCTTCTTTTTTCAAATCAAGCCCGCCGCCGGAGCAAGTGGTGGGCAGCAGGCGGCGCAATGGCGCTCTGCGTGTTGCTGTTGGGGGGCATTTACGCGCGGCGGGTTTGGGTATCGCGGCAAGCCTCGCAGCCGAGTCCCCCGTCCCAAGTCCTCAAGGCTTTCGGTGCCGGAAATCCGGCGGCCAAGGTTTGGGTTAATACGGACTCCGGGACGTATCATTGCCCCGGCACCCGGTGGTATGGCCTGAGCCCGCGAACCTGCATCGAACGGGCGGAAGCTTTTGGGTACAAGCACGTCGCGTGGCTGGGCAGCTTGCCGCCGGCAGCATCAAAAACTTTGCGGGAACTGGCCGAGCAGTTCGCCCACGGTGGCACGGATGCATTAGAGAGTCCGCACGTTTTTGAGATGTCGAGCGTGCGTGGGGCAGGCGGCCTCGCGGCATTACGCGTGAGTGGCAATCCCGCCGATGTCCTGCGCCAAACCAAGGAGAGAATATTCGCGGCATGAGGTCAGGGTTTCGGCTTTCGCCGCAGGACCGAAGGCTCTGACCTCGCGATCTGCAAGGTCAAACCAGCGCAGAAGTGGCACCCGCGCATCCCTTCGTGTAGTATATCGCTCATGATTGACGAGAAGAAGATTGTCGATCTGGGTGAACGGATTGCCCGCGAGTTTCAGCCGGAGCGAATCATCCTTTTTGGTTCCTACGCCTATGGCAAGCCACGGCCGGACTCCGACGTGGACCTTCTGGTAGTGCTGCCATTTGACGGCAAAGGCTTTCGCAAGTCCCTGGAAATCCTGAACCGCGTTGACCCTGATTTCTCCGTGGATATCGTGGCGCGCCGCCCGGAGGATACCGCCCGCCGATACGAGGAGGGCGACCCCCTGATCCGGGAGGCCCTTGACCGCGGAAAGGTGCTCTATGAAAGGCACCACTAAGGAGTGGACTGACAAGGCCGAAGCCGACTTCTCAACCGCCGCCCGCGAACTCAAGGCGCTCGATACTCCCAATTTCGATGCCGTCTGCTTCCATGCCCAGCAATGCGTCGAGAAATTGATGAAGGCGCTGCTGATTCACTTGGGCGCCGTTCCACCCAGAACCCACGATCTGACCGAGCTTGACCGTTTGCTGGCTCCCGTCTGCCCGCAATGGTCCTGGCCCGTCCAGGAACTGCGCTTTTTAACCCGCGCGGCGGTGGACTTCCGCTATCCGGGAGAGTCAGCGGACCGCCAAGAGGCGACAGAATCTCTCGATATCGCCACCCGGCTGCGCGCGAAATTGCGCCCATTGCTGGGGCTTACCGTCTGAGAATCACGGAGGCACGGGCACGCCAAGGCGTGCCCCTACCATCAGCATACCGTGCCAGGTCTCTCCAGCTCACTGAGGAAGACCTTCCGCACAACGAGCACGGGCTGAGATTGGGAATATGGTTTTAGCCGCTGAAATGCAAAGCGCGGAACGCCCGCTGCCACCTGGCTGGCGCTGGGGGAGGCTGGGGGAGGTCTGCGCTACCCGCTTATCGGGGCGGTAAGCGCCGGCTACTCGGAGGGCGACGCAGGTTTTGCCACAGGCTGTAGCTCCTCGATTGTGTAATCCGTAGGCGCCCGGAAGAGATCGGCGGGTGGTTCGTCCCGCACGAGATGGGTGAGGCGCGTCACCGTCTCACCGAACCGTGGATCGTTGGTGATTCTCATTAGGGGCAATCGTGGATTTAGCGGCGAAGTCCACATTTCCGTGGTGATCTGCATCGGCCGATCGTTGCCCTCGGCGCCTGCCGGGATGGTCGTTGTGATGCGCGCGCCCCTCGCTTCGAGACCCTCGGGCACCTGCGTGCCGAGGTCTTGCCAAGTGGGCCGCAGCGGGGGCGGGACCGGCGGTGCAGGCGTGGGATTCACCGCCGCGCCTGTTGTCTGAGAAGGGGGGAGCAGGGTTCGCCGACGCAGCTCTCTCTTGTGAGCCGTGTGATCGCGAGGACTGAGGATATAGGAGACGCCGGCCACGGGGTCAAAGATGCGAACATACTGGGGAGTAGCATCCTGCCCCGCCGACGCCGTTTGAAGCCCATACTCCTCACGGCGAGTCCGCCCTTGGCTATCCTGGTATACTTTGACCAGCCGCTGGTGTGTGATCGTAGTCCCATCCGCCAGGGTTTGAGTTGTTACGGTAACTTCATCCGCTGAGTAGGGAAAGCCTTTTACACCTCCGATCATGCTCGGACCCTCCGCAACGCCTGTGGTGACGGCCGGTGATGCGGGCTGCGGCGACTGCCGAGCAAATGAAAATTGAGGGATCACCCCCCATGCCACTACGCACATGACCGATAGGAAACAAGGAAATTGGCATTTCACGGCTTCACCTCGGGCATTTACAGTTTTTGGCGTTCACGACTGCACTCCAGTTACCCCAGGGATTCTTCGATGAGCAGCAGGAGTAGCGTAGAGTTTCGCTTCTCAGAAACCCTGCGGTTTTTTCCTCTTCGCGAGCAAGTAGCGCGGACCTGCGGTTCAAGGTCCGCGGCTCTTCCGGTGTTCAGATCGGGGCATTCCCGTCGGCGGGCAGGCGGACGCGGTCCCTCGTATCAGAATGGCCCGCGCCATCGTGACATGCCGGCGATTCACTCGCGCGCCCGCGTGAACGCAAGCCCATCGGCGCCGGAAACACCGAAGCTTAAAAGCCGGTGACCTTGGAAAGCAGGTCAGCGCTACGTGCTTGACGAATTCAGCGAAGGGGCGGGGCATGGTCTTCCGGTCGTGGGAAACGAGAATCCGTCCTTCGGCAGCAGCGAGCTTTCGACGTTAGTGTTCGATGGCGAGAGTTTCTTGGACGATGCCCTTGCGGACTCCGTACATTTGATGGTGAAGGTGCACGGTACCGTCATGATAACGAACGGCAAGTTCGATCTTGTCGCCGACCTCGACGGGCACGGCAGGGTCCAGAAGATCGATGGGCGCGTGTTCGGCGTGGAGGGCCTTGAGGCGCAATCCGTCAATTCCCTTGACGGAGGGCAAGCCCCTCTCCCCACTGATCGCCTTGCAACCGGCGTCCACCACAATGCGCTCGCCTTCCGTCTTGCTCACGACCATAACGAGCACGCTCAGCGCCGGTTGGAAGTCAGGCGCGGAGGCAGCATAGCCCGTGTCCATCAGCAAAAAGGAACCGGCTTGGTTTTCGGTGACGCCGGGAAAACTGCCGGAGAGGCGGTAGTCTCCCGTCCCGCCGCAGCTTACAACTTCCACTGGAATTCCCAGGCTTTCGATCTGCTTCTTCGAGGCCGCGAGCCCCTCAAGAGATTGTCGTACCGTTTCTTCCTTCTCCGGCCCTGGCGGAAGAAGCTGAAGGTGACCCTCGTAACCCATCACGCCGCGGAACCGGAGACCGCTGGCAACGACTTTCTTCGCCAGCACGGCAGCCGCTTCCCCCGGCGGTACCCCGCAGCGCTTCAGGCCCAGGTCCACGTCCACCACCACGTTCAGTTCCGCCCGCTTGTCGCGCGCGATCCGGGCCATGTCGTCTACGACCTTCGCATTGTCCACAGCCACAATTACAGGAACTTCGCGGGAGAGCTCGGCGAACTGCCGGATGGGGTTCTCGCCGGCGATTTCGTTGGCGATCAGAATACTCTTAATGCCGGAGTGGACCAGCCGTTCCGCCTGCCAGAAGCGGGCGCAGGTAATCCCGATGGCTCCGGCTTCCATCTGCCGAGCGGCCAACGCCAGCACGCGGTGGTTTTTGAAGTGTGGACGAAATCCGGCCGGCTTGCCCCTGAAGAACGCGGACATTTTGGCCAGATTGGCTTCCAGGACGTCGAGATCGGCGACCAGTGCAGGCGTGTCCAGCGCCCGGAGGGGAGTCCCTTTCATGAGTAACCTTTTGTCGTTTCCGCCCCCGAGTGTTGGGCAGTATCGCTTAATGGCAGAGTATCCACGATGCGTGTGGGCGCCGTGACCGCCTCAACGCAAATTAAGGCACGAAGACCTTCGCCTACGGCAGAATTTCCTTGTACAGCGTTACCGTCACGCCGTCCATCAGCGGCGGAACAACTTCATCAAAGAACCCCTTGATGTAAGAAGTGTTGCAGTGAAAATCGAAGGCCTCTTTGCTTTTGTACTTTTCAATGTAAGTGATGCTGCCCTGATCCTCACGTAATTTTGAGAAAGGGCGAAAGAAATCTCTCTGGGGGCGCATTTTTTTCTTGACATGTTATAGATATTATATAAATAATATCTCGATGCCTGCACGCATTCCCACGCAGCAG
>JBKQVI010000051.1:0-14113 GCA_052139985.1 Terriglobia bacterium | reverse complement strand
CATCCGCTCGTCCAGGAAGGGTACCAGAGAACGGAAGCGGCGCTCAATGTCACGATGGTTCATCACCACCAGTATAAAACAAAACTACTTCAACTTGTTCTGGTTATTTCCTGACAGCTCCTTAGGTGGAGGAGCGGCTACAATCGACAGCCGGATGTTTCTTGAGTTGGTCTTTAGATCCGGAGAAAATAGTGGAAAGACAGGCTGAAGTGCCACTATTATTCGCCGGTACTGAGCGGCGTCCTTCTGGGATAGAAGCCGGGCGAAAGGCGGAGAGGGGATTTGGAAACGGTTTCCCTTCCCGACCACGGCTGGACGCGCCTTTCCACGCTTTGACAAACAGATCATGCTTCAGGAGCGTTGAATCATGCCACCTCTCTTCTTCAAACGAGCACATTGCCTGATCCTGTTCGCAGCCATTTTTGCGGTAACAATCCCCATAAGCCGAGCGCAATCGCCGGAAGCGATGGCGACGGCACACCGATGGATCGCCGCCAAATTCCTTGGCGAGGCGCCGCCGCCTCCCGCGGAAAGCTATTTGCTGGTCTATACCCAGGACGGGCCGGTGACCAAGAATGGCGTCCAAGGCCATCCCTTGCGTATCGTCAATCAGAATTATTCGCGTGGCCTGCATGTTTCTTCGGACGGCAAGGTGCGTGTGGTGCTTGCCGCGCCGGCTAAGAGCTTTGAGGCTGTTGTGGGTGTGGACAGCAATGACATCGGTTATTACTCGAATGTCGGCCGCGGAGCGGTGGTGGCCTCGGTGGACGTCGCGGGCAAGACTGCGTTCCGAAGTCCAACTCTGCATGAGGGCATAGCGGGTGTTCCCGTTAAAGTAAACCTTGCGAATGCTACGGAGTTTGACCTTAAAGTCGAGGACGGCGGCGGGGGAGTGATATTTGGCAATCACTTTGACCAAGCCGATTGGGCCGATGCGCGAGTGACCCTAGCGGATGGCAAGGTTGTATGGCTGGGGGATCTTCCCACCGGGCCGCTGCGCCCTCCCTATACCACGGAAGTTCCCTTTTCCTTTCGTTTCGACGATCAGCCTTCCAACTACTTGCTGAAAAAGTGGGAGCTAAATCGCAGCTTACGCCGCCTTGACGAGAACCGCACGGAGCATACGCTGACCTACACGGATCCGACGAGCGGCTTGGTGGTGCGATGCGTGGCCGTGGAGTATCGCGACTTTCCGGTGGTCGAGTGGACCCTTTACTTTCACAACACCGGCGACGAGCCGACCCCAATCCTGGAAAACATTCAGGCCCTCGACACGCGCTTCGAACGCGGCGAGGACGGCGAATTCATTCTGCATCACAGCAAAGGATCGCAGGCCACACCCACGGATTTTGAGCCCTTTGCCGATCGCCTGGAGCCCCGGGCAGAGAAACGGATTGGCGCGGCGGGTGGCCGCCCCACCAACACGGACCTTTGCTACTTCAATATAGCCTTGCCAGGAGAAGGCACAATTGTCGGCTTGGGCTGGCCGGGCCAATGGGCGGCGCAGTTTACGCGCGATGAAGCGACCGGACTTCGGGTGCGCGCCGGACAGGAGCTGACCCACTTCAAATTGCTGCCCGGTGAGGAAGTGCGCAGCCCTCTGGTGGCCCTGGTGTTTTGGCGCGGCGATTGGATTGATGGACAAAACGTTTGGCGGCGATGGATGATCGCGCACAATCTGCCGCGCCCCGGCGGCCAACTGCCGGCTCCGCTGCTCTCGTCAGGGACGAACGGCTATACCATCGAGATGCAGGGCGCGAATGAACAGAATGAAAAGGAATTCATGCAGCAGTACTTCGACCGCGGCTGGAAGTTTGACTACTGGTGGATGGACGCGGGCTGGTATCACTTGAAGGACGGTTGGTGGAACACCGGTAGTTGGGACCCCGACCCCGCGCGCTTTCCGCAAGGCTTCCGCCCGATCTCGGATTTTGCTCACGCCCACGGAGCGAAGACCATCGTGTGGTTTGAGCCGGAGCGAGTCACGGCAGGCTCGTGGCTTTGGGAGAATCATCCGGAGTGGCTTCTGGGAAAGGAGGGAGGCAACAAGCTCCTGTATCTCGGCAACCCCGACGCCCGCAAGTGGCTCACCGACCACGTGGATCAGTTGCTTACCGAGCAAGGGATTGATCTGTATCGGCAGGACTTCAACTTTGACCCACTGGAAATTTGGCGAGCCAACGACGCTCCCGACCGCCAGGGCATTACGGAAATCCGCCACGTCACCGGCTACCTGGCTTATTGGGACGAACTGCGCCGCCGGCATCCGGACATGCTGATCGATACGTGCGCCAGCGGCGGGCGCCGCGACGATTTGGAAACCCTGCGCCGCGCCGTGCCTCTGTGGCGAAGCGACTACGGATATGACGATCCCCCCGCCATGCAGGATCTCACCTATGGGTTGGCCTTGTGGGTTCCTTACTTCGGAACCGGCCTGCGATCTTCAAATTCCTATTCCTTCCGCAGTACCTTGGCATTGGCAGTGGCTTCGGGTCCCGATCCTCGCAGCAAGAATGTTGATTTTGCCGAGCTCGGCCGGCTGGCTTCGCAGTGGCGGCAAGTCGCTCCCTATTTCTATGGTGACTTCTATCCGCTGACCGCTTACACCACGGAGGATAGTGCCTGGGTGGCCTGGCAATTTCACCGGCCCGAGTCCGGCGATGGTATGGTCCAGGTATTCCGGCGCTCGCAGAGTCCCATCGAAAAGGCAACGTTCAAGCTTCGCGGGCTCGACCCGGCGGCGCAGTACACCGTAAGCACTCTCGACGCTCCAGGAGAAATGCAGTTGAGTGGGCGGCAGTTGCAAGAAGAAGGCTTGCCGGTGGCGATCAAGGAAGAACCGGGCGCGGTGATTATTATCTACAAGCAGGTAAAGGGATCACGATAGAAACTCACCGCGCAGCCATCCGAGCGGCGCAGGACTATGGCGTCACGGGTGCCCCCCGAGGATTTCGACGGCTACCACCGCTTGTGCGATTCAACCTCCTTGCGCATCGCGGCGGGTGAGCAAGACGTGGGGCGCTGGACCTTTCGGCGGCTGATTTGGGAGGCGAGCCTGGACGTCCTGCAGCCGGACATTTCCCGTGTGGGAGGTCTCACGGAAGCGAAGCGAATCGCCTACATGGCGCGCGCGAAGCGCTCCAGTCCGCCCACGCGGATCAACCGCCGAAGTCGGGTTGCATCGTTATCTAGTTTGGAACTCGAGAACAAGGGGTTAAAGGTGTACCACAAGCCCGAAACCTGGAAAGAGGCCTTAGGTTGCTTGCAATGATGGGCGGCCTGATAAATAGGGTATATCATCGTGAATTCCCGACCCCCCTGTTTGCTTTGGGTGGAAAGCCGGGCAGGGAGTCGCCTTTATGTTAACTAGCGATCTTGAAATCATGAAGTTCATTCGAGAGAACCTCCACGTGGCCGCCGTGTGCGACATTCTCGACAGTCTGGGTTATCGCCAACAAGCGATGCATCAGCGGTTGCGCCCTTTGCTACCCGATCGAAAGAACTGCGGATTTGTGGGCCGCGCCCGAACTATCCACTGGATGGACGTCGACTACGTTCGGGAGGATGACCCGTACGGACTTGAGATTGATGTCATGGATTCCCTAATGCCCGGGGACGTAGTGGTACACTCCACCGACTATGCGGGAACCAATGCTCCCTGGGGAGATCTGATGAGCACCGTGGCAAAAAAAAGCGGCGCGGTGGGATGTGTGTGTGACAGTCAGATTCGCGATTGCAACCGGATCATCGAATTGGGTTTCCCCGTCTACTATAGCGGCATTCGTCCGCTCGACTCCATGGGGCGCGGAATGGTGATGGCCTACGACGTTCCCATCCGCTGTGGCGAAGTGCTGGTGAAGCCTGGAAACCTGATCTTCGCTGACTTTGACGGCATCGTAGTCGTGCCCAATGAGGTGGAAGACGCGGTCTTGATGCAGGCCCAGGAAAAGGTGCAGAAAGAAAATCTCTCCCGCCAGGAACTTCAGGAAGGGAAGTCGCTGCGTGAGGTCTACATGAAATACGGCGTCTTGTAGCTCCACTCCCGATGGTCACGCAAAATATAAGCAGCGTGCGCGAGAAAGGCGTGCGCTGGCGCCTAATGAATCTGCTCGTAAGGGACGTTCAGAAGGGGATACTTCTTCCAATCCTTATAGTCGAAGTGCCACCACTCGTCTTCGTAAACGGTAAAGCCCTCATCTTCCATCGCGTGCCGCAGTAAAGCCCGGTCCCATCTTTCCAGGGAAGTTCCGCCCGGATAAAAGGGGTAAGCGCGCTCCGTCATCTCGTCGTAGGTGCTGACCATGGGAACGGCGCTGCCGGTCTTCAGGTCATAAACGGTAAGGTCCACCGCGCAGCCGCGATTGTGGCGTGACCCTTGCGAGGGATCGGCCACAAAGATGTGGTCCGCGTCCGGCACCGCATCCCAGAACATCTTGGTGACGTACCAGGGACGGTAAGCATCATGAATGAGGAGTCCACAGCCGAGCGCGTGCAATTTCCGGCTGGCCCGCACCACGGCTTCGGCCGCCGGCCGCTGCATGAAGGCCCGCGCTTGCTGGTACATCGCACTGCTCAGAAAATTGCGCGTGCTGGCGTAGCGGATGTCGAGTTTGATGGTGGGATCAAGCTTCACCAACTCAACCAGGTCGGGCTTCAGGAAGTCACCACTTTCCGCCGGGGGCTGCACGGCCAACGCGTCCCGCCGCAGCTCATCGACGGGCTTCAGCGGTGTGACATGAAACACTCCGCCGCTGATGTTGCCCCCTGGCCGTCGCTGGAATTCGACCCAACCGATCTTCACGCCTGTTACGGCACCGTGCGCGTCGCGTTCGAAAGTGGCGCGCTCGCGATCATAGAGGCCATAGTCAGGAAACTGGAACACGTCGCGAGACACCTGGCGGAGCGGAGCGAACTCATACCACTCGATGAGCACTGTAAGTTTTCCGTCTTTCTCCAGGACATAAAGCGTGTCGTAATCCCAACCGTATTCTCCGATGATATCCTGCCATGCTGGCGGTGGCGGCGCCGGCAGGGACGATTCAACCGCAGCCAGCTTGGTCGGGCCGATCTGGATGGCGTGATCAAGCACCGTGATGGGCGTTCCATACGCGAGCCGGTCATCGACGACAAGTTTATTCGCTAGCCTGCGAATCTCCACCTGGAAGCCGCCGCGCAGGGGCTGCATGAGGAGCCGGCCCTCATGTTCCTTGAGATCGACCGCCTCAGGACCGCTTCCATAGCGGCCGGCGAGACGACGTGCTAATTCCGGGTCCACAGGGGTTGTGAGTTCGACGCCAGGGAGCCGCCTATGTGTGCGCGCCGCCACCATCAGTCGTAACGCCTCGCTTACAATGTGGTCCGTTACGGCGTTGCTGCTGTCGAGTGTGACCACCGCCACCGCGCCGAGTTTATCGTCCGGCAGCGCGTTAAGGGAGGTCGCGAAACCGTAGATCGCGCCGTCGTGCCCGACCAACCGATGGCCATCGAGTGAACTCAGTGCGAAGCCGATGCCGAAATGGCCCGGCTCGCTTTTGGTGGAACATTGGGGCGTCCACATTTCATGCAGCGACGCCTGACTTATGACGGGGCCGCACGGTCCTCTGCCGCCTGCAAAGAGTACGCTTTCGAAACGGGCAAGGTCCGTGACCGTGGTGTAGAGACTGCCAGCGGGAAAGGTGCCGATCTCAAATTTCGGAGCAGGGAAGAGCCGTCCGTCGTACGTCCAGATTTCAGCGTGGGCCAAAGGGCCGGTGAGGGCCGGAACTGGTTGGAATCCGCTGGTGTGCAGACCCATGGGTTCGAGGACGGCGCTCTTGAGGTACGGGGCAAAAGCCTGGCCCGCGCTTTGCTGGAGGACGTAGCCCACCACCGTAACCCCGGCATTCGAATACTTGGTGTGTGCGCCGGGCGGGTAGACCAGCGAAGTCTCGTTCAAGGAGCGGACAACCTCCGCGAGGCCGGGCGGATGGGAGTCGAAATAGTGGCCCACCGGCGGTTCGCGTACCAGGCCGGAGCGGTGCGACATCAGTTCGCGCAGGGTGATGGGCTTGCCGAACGGATCGTGGGGATGAAAGTCAGGAATGTAATCGGAGACGGGAGCGTCGAGGCTCAGCTTGCCCCGTTCAACAAGCTGCATGATGCCGATGTCCGTAAAGAGCTTGGACACGGAACCTACCCGGTACACAGTGGCGGCGGTGGCTTCCTGTTTGCGGTCGGGGTCGGCAAAACCGAAACCCTGGGCCCAAACGATCTGCTGATCATCGACGAGGGCGACCGCAATCGAGGGTATTCCTTTTTCCTTGCGTTCGTGCTCGATGAGCGGCTTCAGGGCCTCTACCACTTCGGCGTAGGCGTAGTCGCTGCGTGGCGCGATATTTGCCGATTCCGGCGCAACCGCCAACAATCGAATCAGCCCCGCGCCGCCGGCAACCAGACCACCGATCGCCACGCAGGCGGCTGCCGCGATCAGTGTGATTCGTTCGAACCGGCTTCCTCCAGGAGACATCGACCCTCCTCGAAATGAGTGCACTGTCGCCACTCCGGCCCTAGCGGGCAAGTCAATTGAACGGGGAAACCCCTTTGAATAATACACGAGCTGGCACGCTTTCCAATACTCAAAACGTGGTTGACAACACGATTGGACTCAGTGTAAATGTCCTCTTCCTGTCAAGCACCAAGCTGTTCGGGTTCTGTCGTGATTTCTGCGTAACGCCGCCCTTGAGGGTGGCACGTGCCGGGCTCAACAGGCTGCGGAAAAAGACAGCGGCACGCTTTATCCCCGCAGGGGATACATAAAATAGCCGGGGGCAACGCCCCCGGAACGTACGCCGCAGGGAAGGTCCGACCCTGAAAGGGTCGATTCTTATTACGCGCGGCCGATTATGTAGCCTCGCTGCCTGAATTTGTGCGACCCCTGCAGGGTCGGCGATGAATCTCCCTCTTTCCGGGGGCGCTGCGCCCGGCTATTGAATTGCGCCATTACCAGGGCTCGGAAAGGCGACCACTTTATCCGCAGCCTGTCAAGCTAGGCGCCACATCTGAAGTCAGGGGTGTCCAATGGTTCGGGGCAATCGAGGAGGTCATTCCGTGCTCAAGACGTGTCTAAGCTTTCTGAAGAGTCAAACGGAAGAGCTTTCGGTACAGACCGGGCCGACGCAGCCCAATAGCCGAGGGTCGCTTTCGACGGCGCCGAAAGCGACGCGCATCGCAGTCAAGATAGCGCTACTGATTTTACTCGCGGGGCTTGCGACCCTTGATCTTCGCGCGCAGTTGCCGCCCGAGACGGCCAGCCGCGTCGACGCTATCGTTGGCAAAGCACTGGCGGAGACCAATGCCCCGAGCGCTTCAATTGCTGTCGTGAAAGATAGCAAGATCGTTTATGTCCACGCTTATGGAAATGCGAGCCTCGATCCCGCCACTCCCGCTCGCCCCGAGATGCCCTACAAAATCGGTTCGGTCAGCAAGCAGTTCATGGGCATGGCGATCCTGCTGCTTGTCCAGGATGGCAAGCTTTCACTCGACGATCCTGTGGGGCGGTATCTGCCCACCTTGACGCGCGCCAACGACATCACCATCCGGCAATTGCTCTCCCACACCTCCGGCTACCAGGACTTCTATCCCCTCGACTATGTGGCGCCGTTCATGACGCAAAGGGTCACGCCGGATGAGATTCTCGACCGCTGGGCGCGCAAGCCGCTGGATTTCGAGCCTGGCACCCAGTGGCAGTACAGCAACACGAACTTCGTCGTGGCGGGGCGGATTGTAGAGAAGGTGACGAGCACGACGTTAATGGCATTTCTTAGGGATCGCATTTTCCGCCCGCTCGGTATGGAAACTCCCATCGACCTGGACTATCAGTTCTTGGCGGATTCCGAGCCCAAGGGGTACACGCGCTTTGGGCGCGGACCGGTTCGGCCTGTCCAGCCCGAGGCCCCGGGATGGCTCTTCGGGGCGGGCGAATTGGCGATGACGGCGCGCGATCTGGCTTTGTGGGATTTGGGCCTGCTCCAAGGCAAACTCCTGAAGCCTGCCCTAATGGAGGAAATGATCAAGCCGGTAATCCTCAAAAACGGCGCTCCAACCAATTACGCTTTAGGCATTGGAGTCTCCAACGCCGATGGGCATCCACGGTTGCAACATGGAGGAGCGGTCTCGGGCTACGTAAGCTCGAACACCGTCTGGCTGGATCAAGGGGCGGCAGTCGTTGCCTTCTCCAACCTTGATGGCACGGATGCTCCTGGCTCCATCACCCGTCAAATCGGGCCTTTGCTGCTGGCCGCGACGGTTGATCCCCAGGCCGCGGCACAACTCGAACAGGCGCGTCGGATTTTCAGCCAATTGCAGGGAGGAACGATCGACCGCTCTCTGCTGACCTCCGATGCCAACTCCTATTTCACACCCCAGGTTCTGGCAGACGCCGCGAGCAGTCTGAAGCCTTTGGGGACGCCGGAGAGCTTTGAGCAAACCAACATGGCGTTGCGTGGCGGCATGACCCTACGGAACTTTCAGATCAAGTTCGCGGGCGGCACGGTCCTGCACTTGAGCACGTTCTCAGTGGACGATGGCAAGTTCGCGCAATACCTAATTCAATAGCGGAGGGCGGGTGTGCGTTACATCCTCATCCTGTGGTTATTGCTTCTTCCGGCCGGGTCTTACGCACAGATTGCGTCTACCAACCCGCTCGACCCCTTGGAATTCCCCCGCCTTAAGACCTTTGGGGCCTACCGTTCTACCAGCAACAATCTTTATGTGGACAGCAACGATGACTGCAAGCATCCCATTCCTGGTGAAACCGTTGTGCTCGCAGACCTGCAAGGTCCGGGGATTGTGACCCACCTCTGGGTCACCGTTGCTGATAACGAGTATGCCTGGCCGCGGTTGCTGCGCCTGCGCGTTTACTATGACGGGGACAAAACGCCAAGCGTGGACGCGCCGCTTGGGGACTTCTTCGCGGTGGGGCACGGATACGAACGAAACCTGAACTCGCTCGTGGTCCATAACGCCTCTTTCGGCCGCGCCCACAACAGCTATTGGCCTATGCCCTTTCGCAAGTCCTGCCGGATCACCGTGACCAACGAGGGCCGGCGCCGCGTCGCCAGTCTCTACTATCATGTGGACTGGCAGAAGCACGCTTCGCTGCCGGAAGACATCGGCTACTTCCACGCCCATTACCGCCAGGACGAGCCGCCGCAGCCGGGAAAGCTGTACGCGTTTCTGAATATTCGCGGCGAAGGCCAATATGTGGGCACCGTGTTAAACATCATCCAGACGCAAATGGGATGGTTCGGTGAGGGCGACGACATGTTTTACGTGGATGACGAGCCCAAGCCCCGGATTGAAGGCACCGGCACCGAAGACTACTTCAACGATGCCTGGGGTCTGCGCGTCTCCGACGGCGACTGGACCGGCACTCCGGTGGCAGAAGGCGAGGGGTTTGGCGCGCGGCTGACTGGCTATCGCTGGCACGTGATTGACCCGGTTCCCTTCAAGAAATCGCTGCGGGTGGGCATCGAGCACATGGGGTGGACCTACAATGCGGACGGCACGGCGCGCTCCGGCTTCGAGGAGCGGTCCGACTTCTTTTCCAGCGTGGCGTTTTGGTATCAAAAAGGTGTGAACGAGGACGTCCCAGAAGTGCCCTATGGTGCGGCTCGCTTGCCGTTCGGTAACGCGCTTCAGATTGCAGTTCCTGACAATCTTAAGGATGTGACTGCCGAGCAAGGTGAAGTCTCCGTGCAGAAGGAAGTCTTTTGGTCGAAAGACCTGCTGTTCATTCAGGGGCATGGCGCGGGAACCAAGATGAATGTTCCTTTCGATGTTCCCAAGGATGGGTTCTACGAGGTCATCGCCCAGATCGCCCAGTCGCCTGATTACGGAGATTACGTAGCCCTGCTCGACGGGAAACAGACCAACTCCACCATGCTCACCTGGGGACCGCTGGAAGCGAAGACGCCGCCGGTCGAGATCCTTCACAACTACCAGGCGGACACCTTTGTCTCCATCGATCGCCGGCTCGGATGGTTCAATCTTTCCGCGGGTCGCCACATCTTGACGTTGACCTGCGTGGGCAAGGACAGCCTCTCCACGGGCTTCAACCTGGGAGTGGAGGGCGTGGTGCTGGAAGAAATCAAAAACGGAGAAGCGATGGTCCATGCCACCGGCGCAGGCGCGTCGCGTTTCGAAACCATGCCTGCGGGGATCGCTGGACATGCACCTTTCACAGGCGCGGTTTATCGCGGCCAGCCTCTGAACTTCTATCTCTCGCAACTCAGGCAAGCGCCGGATCAGCAGCGGGCGGAGGCGATCCGGGCCATCGGAGCGTTTGGCGAAGATGCTGCACCGGCCGTCCACGCGCTCACTGCGGCCCTCAGAGCAAACGACCCGGAGGTCCGCACGGCTGCTGCCGCGGCGCTGTCGCAGGTGGGGCCCAAGGCTTCGGAGGCTGCGCCGGCGCTGGCCCAGCTCCTGACGGACGAGAACCTACCCGTGCGCGAAGCTGCCGCTCTGGCATTACCCGAAATGGGACCGCGGGCGGCAGTGGCCATCCCGAACCTTTGCGCGGCACTGGAAGACCCTGCTGGCACGGTGCGAATGACCGCAGCTCTGGCGTTAGGACGGATGGGTGGCGCGGCCAATTCGGCGGTTCCCGCGCTGGTGGCGGCGTTCGAAGTTCCTGATGAAAACCAGCTCAGCAATGAGGGCGTCCAGGTGCTTCGCAACATTGCGTACGCGCTGGGCGACATCGGCCCGGGAGCGCGGAGCGCGATTCCTGCCTTGAGCCGGGCGCAGCACATTCGCATCAAGTACATCGCGGACGAAGCCATCGCCAAGATTGAAGGCCACCCGGTGCCGACGTGGCATTGAGGGGCATAGATAATTTGGGTCTTGACAAACCCGCACAAATAGGCTATGATAACGGCTAGGTTTCGGGGCTGAAGGTTGGGCCCCAAGGATTCCCACCGTGTTGCTTTTCCATTTATCCCATCCATCCAGCCTCGCCCGCGAGGAGGCAAGGCCGCGCACCTCGGACGTTCCGGACATGATGGCCGATATGCGCGGATCCGAAACAACGAGAATGCAGGTTCATCCTGGTATATTTATGAAAACAAAGGAAAACAGGTTTCAGGTGTTAGGTACCAGGTGTTAGTTGCTGAGTGCCAAGTGTCGACTGCTCGGGG
Organism: Terriglobia bacterium; assembly: GCA_052139985.1. Lineage (GTDB taxonomy): Bacteria > Acidobacteriota > Terriglobia > UBA7540 > UBA7540 > Bog-366. The sequence goes on along the minus strand of JBKQVI010000051.1, from coordinate 2,936 downwards.
CTGGGTATTCGGTGCGGAGAAAAGTGCAAAATGAAGGTTCACCCGGGTATATTGATGAAAACAAAGGGAAGGACAAATTGTCATGTCTCCACGGAGTTCAATGCGACTATCGGGGCGTTGCTAGGCTCTTCGCCATCTGCTTCTCGGTTTCGGCTCGTCGAGGATCGCCAGCCTCGCCATAGACCACCGCCAGGCGTTCATGCACCTGGGGGTCCTGCGGCTTCAGTTCCTCGGCGACTTGCAGGTACTTGAGCGCCTCCGCGTAGCTTTTTGCTTTATGGCTTTTCGCCCCGAGAACCGTGGCGGTTTTGAAGAGCAGTTCCTTGGTGTCACCGTCTTCCGGATTCAGCCGGTGAGCGTGAACAAGCGCCTCGTAAGCTTGTGAATCCTCTTGGAGTGTAAAGAGCGTCGCGCCGAGCAGGGCATTTGAGTCAAAGAAGTCCGGCCGCAGTGCTACGGAGCGCTCCAGCGGTTCGCGTGCTTCCTGGTACCGTTTCAATCGGAAATAAGTAAGCCCCAGGTCGTGCTCGATCTCATATGAATCCGGATCGAGTTCGGCGGCGCGCCGGAGCGGCTCCACCGCATTCGCATAGTGCCCGTGCCGGCCATAGATCATGCCCAGAGCCGTGAGGCGGTCGGGATCATCGGGCTGGTCGAGCTTCGCGCAGGCGCCGCGCGCAACGTCCGCCTCGCCCTTTTCCAGTGCCGCACTGCATTTCACTCCGTCCTCGGCGGCCTGGTTGTAATTCTGGCGCAACTTCGCCGACTCGGCATATTCCTTCTCAGCCTCTTCGGAATGCCCTTGGCGCTGGTAGATGCGGGCGAGGTGGTCCGGAATGCGATAGTCGCGCGGATTCAGAGGTTGGGCTTTCCGCAGCCATTGCTCGGCAGACCGGAGATCCCCTTTCTCCAGATAAGCCGAGCCCATGTAGTAGGCCGTGTCGGGGAAGGGCGGTTGGGCTACCACGCGCTGAAATTCCTGGATGGCCGCGTCGAGGCTGTGTTCTTCCAAGTCAAGCCGGCCGAGGAAATAGACCACGCTCGGGTCGGCATGAGTCGCCGCGCGCAGTCGCATGAACTCGCGGCGGGCGTCATCTTTGCGGCCGAGCGCGAAGTAGCACACCGCAAGCTGGTAGCGCGCGCGGGACAGCATCGGATCGGAGGCGAGCGCCGCCTCAAACTCCGCCGCGGCGCTCGCGAACCGGTCGTCCTTCTCGAACTCATAACCCTTGCCAACGTGAGACTGGGCGGCCGTTGGGTCAGGCACAGGCGTTGGCGCGTGTGGGTCTTGTGTGGCCAGGATCAAGAGCAGCGCAAAGACGGGATTCACCACCGTGCCAGCCTCTCGACATCGATCTTCGTCATGCCATAATATAATGCCAACAATGGATCGGCGAGCCAAGTTAACTGGTAGGTCTCAACCTCGGTTTGGAACGGTCGGTACCCCACAAAGAACTCACCTGATGCTGGTTTCCGTCGTGGTATCTATGGCCGTATGCCTGCTCTGCGTTTTTCCGGTTACCGGGATCAACCTGGCGTGGCCCCAATCGACGGAAGCGGCTGAAAGCCTGGACCAGCTATTGGGCCAACCCCATCCGGGTTCGGACGCTCTGCTGCGCAGCGGAATTGCCTTCGCACAGAAGGCGATGTTTCCGGAAGCCGTGCGCGCCTTCACGCGTTGCGTTAGCGACTACCCTGCGTTGTTCGAGTGCCACTACAATCTGGCGCTCGCGGAACTGGCCCAGAATCATCTCCCCCAGGCTTTAGGGGACATCGACCAAGCGCCGCACGCATCAGCGGAAGAGTCGAACGCGCGAGTCTATTTGCGGGGCAAGATTGAGGCTGCTATGGGCCGGCAAGAGAGCGCTATCCAGGACCTTTCCGAAGCGTTCGAGAAGGAGCCTGCGCAGGAAAATTACGCCCTGGATCTTGGCCTCATCTACCTGCAAACGCATCGGTATCCGGCGTCGGAGCGCGTCTTCGCGCGCGGTTCCGCACTGAATCCTCAATCCACGTATCTCTTGCTCGGGCTTGCGCTGGCACAGTTCCTAGGTGGGCACACCAGCCAGTCGGTAGAGGCGTCACGACGGATGCTCGCGATCGACCCGGGGTTCTCGCCGGCCCGCGTGCTTCTCGGCTTCGAGCTTTACATCGACGGGAAGTTCGACGAGGTCCGCCAAGTTGCGGGCGACGGGTTGAAGCTTCCTGATCCCGATCCTTACCTGTACTATCTTGATGCCGCGACGATGATCAAGCAGCACGGCCGGGAGCGCGCGCAAATCCTCAGCGACCTTGCTGTGGCAAAAAAGAGCATTCCCGATTGCGCGCTGTGCTACGTGGCTTCAGGCAAGGTGCACGAGGAGCAAAACGAGCTGCAAGACGCGCTGGCCGATCTTCAGCAGGCGGTGCGAATTGCCCCCGACCTTTCCGAGGGCTGGTTTCATCTTGTGGCGGTAGATAGCCTTCTCGGATATACGACGGAGGCCGCGAAGGCTCGGGAACACTTTCAAGCACTAAAGACGAATGCGGACGAGCGCGAGAAGGAAATGATGCGGGGGGCGGTGATTCAGAGTTTGGGTGTGGGGAGGTAGGTGGTAGGTCGCAGGTAGTAGGTGGGGGAGGCAGGGCAGTATAGGGTCGGTCGCAGGTGGTAGGTACTAGATGGGGAAGATGCGGCGTCTCCCTTGTTAATCCGGCGCTGCCGGGAACGATCATAACGAGGTTGGAGTCAGGCCCTACAGTTTTTGACCCCCTCACCCGGCCCGCCCCGGCTGGTGAAAACGCCGGCTGCGGTCCACCCTCTCCCCCAAGGGGGCGAGGGTTCTAGTACTCAACGGGTGTTCACCATGGAGTCGGAGTGACATTTTACGTGCAAGTTGCTGCATGCTAACGAGGTTTGCGGCGCTCGGGCAGTTTTTTGCGCGTGACTACAGCAA
>JBKQVI010000050.1:0-6877 GCA_052139985.1 Terriglobia bacterium | reverse complement strand
ACCGCCTTCACCTGATCGCGGGGCGTCGAACCCGCGCTGCGCCCTTTCCCCTCCGCGCCTCCTCGCGAAGGGTTCGCGGAATTCTTCCCTCCTCACGCCCCACCCGGCCCCCTCGCCGCCGCTGTTTCTAAAGAGACCGGCAGGGCGCCGCCCGAGCTCTGCGGGCTTCCCCAGCCGGGTTGCGGAAACCCACCCCGCCCCCCCCGTGCGCCCCCCACATCGCCCCAACATCGCCGCTGCCTCCCTTACGTGCGGATTTGGGCAACAGTAGTCATATTGGCGGGGATTGTCAAGATGCGTGAGTTCCGGTGCGTGAGTTCCGGGAGTTTCTTTAAACTCCTCTTGCGCCTGGGGGTTCGCCTGCACGTGCCGGGGACGGGGGCCGAGTTTTCGCCACGGGTGGCGGTGACCTGGAACAGATTCAGTTTTTGCTTCGCCATGTGAGCGTACAGACCACTGAACAGTATCTCGGACGCAGACAGAGGTTGAAGAATGCTGTGAACGACTGCCAAGCACCGCAACAGCTCCTTTCCGCCGAGGAACTGCCGTTCGGCCCGCCGAAACTGGCCACTGCAGTTACCGGATGAGTTTCCAGGACAAATGCGACATCGTCCGCGAACGCGTGATACTTCTCCCCGGGACCAGCCGGAACCCTATTTCGTCACTTCGCGGCTTCCGACGCTATCCTTTTCGCGAGTGCCTGTGCCGCGACACTCTCGGGAACGAGGGCAAGTTCCTCGTCGATCTCCTTCCCGGCCTGTGTTACCTTCCCCTGCTGTAAGCAAATTTGGGCGAGCGCAAGGTGGATACCCGGGTGCCTCGGGTCCACCGACGCGGCCCGTTTGTAGGCGGCCGCCGCCAGGTCCAGGTGGCCTTGCTGGCGGTAACTCTCTCCCAATGTTTCATATAGACGCACGGAGTTAGGATCGATCTTCCTGATTTCTATCAAGCACCATTCCGCTTGGTCGGAATAAGCGTGCCCCAACTGGTAGAGGGATTCAGGATCGTCGGGTTGCAGTGAGTGTAGGGCTCGATACTGCTCGACCAGACCTGCGTAATTCCCGGTTCGCTGGTAAGCGTGCGCCAGTTGTACATGTGCCAGGGGCTCATCGGGCTGGATTTTGACGGCGCGCTCAAGCTCCCGCGTGGCTTCCACATCCTGTCCCATGGCAAGGAGACTGGCCCCCAACAAGATCCGCGGCGCCGCATAATTGGGCTGCAAGCGGATGGCTTCACGGAATTGCTCGATAGCGCGCACTTGGTCGCCTCGCATCTGATAAACGACACCGAGGTTGTTGTAGACGAAAGCGACTTTACCTCCCTCGCGCAGAACTCGCAGAAACGCCTTCTCAGCTTCATCGAGCCGCCCCGCCTGTACGGCCGCGACCCCTCCCTGGAATACCTCCTGGAGGGAGGGAGGCAAGGTCTGCACGGGAGACGAGCCCATCATACGGGGCTGGCAAGCAAACAACAGCAGGGCGACGAAGATACATCCTTTCCCAGCGGTTCGACGAAAAGGGGGCAGCGGCATCGTCATGGGTAAATCTCCGGTTGCGGATTTCGCGGCGGTTTTTCCCCCACTTCCGGGGCCACCGGAATTAAACCCTTGGTGCTGTCCAGATTTCTTTCCAGCCTCTCCTCATCTGCTTGGGCGAGTTCCTGCTCCTTTTTGAGCGCCTCTTGCGCAAGTTGGGAGTGCCCGAGCCTTGCGTACGCACGTGCCAGGAGTGAGTAAGCCTGTCGCATCTCCGGCCGCATATGCACCGCGGCCTTCAGCTCGTCAATGGCAGCCGCGGCTTGGTTGTCGCGCAGGAGGGCATCGCCGAGAGCCAGTCGCGCTGCCGAGGACTGTGGATCGACGTTAGTGGCTTCGCGAAAATACTCAATGGCCTTGGCAAGGTCATGATTGAAAAGCGCGCAGGCTCCCAGGCCATAGATGCCCTCGTAATCATGGCGCGAGATTGCCACGGCCCGCTGGTAATACTTTGCCGCCTCGTCGAACTGGAACGTCCCTCTCTTCAGATTACCGAGGCCATCGAGAATCTGGCTCGATTGGGGATTAGCCTTCAAAGCTGCCAAGTACTCCTCTTCCGCCTTGGCCTTATTCTGCTGTGCCTCGTATGATTCCGCCAGAAGCTGGTGAACCCGGAAAGAATCCGGCGCCATGCGACAAAGTTCCTGGTATTCCAGTTGGGAGAGAATCGTGGAAGTCCTTCCGAGAAAGTAGAGCCCATCGATATTCTTGGGGTCCGACCGAACCACGCGCGAAAGCTCCGAATACGCGCCAAGGTCGTTACCCTGGGCTAAAAGCGCACGGGCCAAAAGGATGCGGGCGGCGGAGTCGTTAGGATGGGCTTGCAAATATAGCCGCGCCCTCGCTCCTGCCTCGCCAAAGTCGCCGCGGTAGAGTAGGCGGCTGGTTTCTGTTAGCGTCCCGGTGCCTTGCGCCGGCCACAGCCAAGCGAGACTCTGCATCCACACGGCGAGCGTGAAGCAAGCCACCTTGAAATAGCACCCTCTTTTGACTTGCACAGTCTGTCCTTAAAAAGGCCGCACTTCAACCGTGCGCAGGAATTCCTTTTCTCTCTGTTCGCGGACTTCCCTGATTTTGCTGAATCTATTAACCTGTTCCGGAGCGCGGGGGTCCTTGGTCCTCTCGTACAGCATCATTAGACCCAGGTTGGCAGTATAGCTCTGGGGATTGATTTCCAGGGCTTTCCGGAGATTCTTCTCCGCCTCCGCGTACTGTTTCAACTTTACTAAGGAAAATCCCAGCTCGGCATAAGCCTCTGCATATGCGGGGCTCTCGCGAATCGCCTCCTGGAAGTCCTGGACGGCCTCGGAGAATTTCCCCTCCTGGTTCGCCAGCCGCCCGAGAAAGTAGTGTGCCTCGGCCGAGGTCTCGGGGTTTTCCGCCACACCCGCGATCTCCTTTCGGGCCAAATCGGGATCGTGTCCATAGAAATACGCAGCCCCCAGCGCCAAGTGGCCGTGTGGATTGGCGGGCTTGAGCCGACAGTATTTTCGCAAGTAAGGGTACCCCTCCCGCACATCCCGCCGGCTCATCATGACCGCCCCTGCGGCATAGTTATAGGATGCGTTGTCGGGGTTCAGGTCCGCTGCCTTTTTCAAGGAGACGTAAGCATCCTCGGGGTAGCTTTTTTCCAGGCACACCATGCCGAAAGAGTACTGCACTCCTGAGTTTTCGGGGTCGAGCTCACGGGCATGAGCCAAGTATCCAATGGCCGCGCCCAGGTCTTTCTCTTTGTAGGCGACACGTGCCAAATCGTTGAGTAGAGACGCCGAAACGGCTTGTGAGTTCTGGGTGAGCTTTTCCAGCGTGGCGCGCGCCGGTTCGAGATCTCCTTGCCCCTCGTAGAGCAAGCCGAGTTGGTGCAGCGTTTTGGGTGAGGCCAAACCCCGGAGGTCAAGGCCCGCAAGGAGCCGGATGACGAGACCGGTTTGACGGTGCGCCAAAAGTGACGGCACTACGGTGATCACGTCAGCCTCGACGAGGTCGGGTTGTTGGAGCAGGCGGGCGCAAGTTTCTTGGGCCTGACGGTCGTTTTTCAAGCCTGCATGGTCGGCACAACTGAGAGCCAGCGACTGAGGCCGCTGCCGCGCAGCTTCGGGCAGGCGTGTCAGCCTATCGAGCGAGGGCTGGAATAACGCGGCGCGCCACAACAAGAATGCGGCCTGATAATTCGCTTCGAGGTTGGAAGGGTCGACTTTTAAAGCCGCCTTGTATGCCGCCAAACTCTCCTTAAGGGCTTGGGGGTCGCGCCGCTCATTTTCCTGGTACAGGCGGCCGAGGTTCAGGTACGCTCCTACAAAACCCGGCGCCGCCGCGACCGCTTTCCGGAAACAGCGTTCGGCGGCCTGGGATTGGCCCTCTTGAGAGTTGACCACGCCCAAAAGATTCAATGCCACGGGATCCTCAGGCGTGGCATTCAGGATTTCCATCAAGTGACTTCGGGCGCCGGCCAGTTCGCCCGCTTGAATCATCTGCTGGATTTCCTTGAGGGTCGCAGGAGGAGAAGCTGCCGCCCGCGGCAAAATCGAAAGGCCGATACTGAGGACTATTCCGGTGCGTTGCAGCAGACCGCGATGGAGGTTAAAAAGTTGGGTCACAAGTCCCGACCAGCCCATCAGCCAAGCGCCTGTCTTCCGTCGGCTTCGGGGCGCCATTTACATCGAGTATTCTTTGCCGAACTGCCATGCAATTGCAAGCTTGTTAGGGTCACAATTCAAGGGACCATGACAGCGGGTAGTGTCCTAATCTGGACGTAGCGCCGCCCTTTAGGGCGGCACATGCCGGGCTCAAGCCCGGCGCTACGCTCGAAATTAGGACACTACCTGACAGCAGACGCACCAGAGTCTGGCGCCTGGGTATGGTCAACGCAGGGGACTCGAAGTACCGTGGCCATGCCAACCACATCACAGGCAGGCACCAACCGAAGAGCTTCATCCATCTGGTTCAAGCCGTTCCGAGGAAAAGACGCGGTGGCGCCCCTGCCCGGAAGCAGCAGGGGCGCCACCGCCCTACTTGTCAAGTACCCGGTTTACCAGCGCAGTTTCAGTCCAAACTGAATGTTGCGCGGTACCGTGGCTTCTCCATCCCACGTGCCAAAACCCGGGCTGGCTATGTTCGTGTTGAACGCGGTGTCTCCATAGCACTGGGTTTGGCAGCCATAACCGTGCCAGTTCCAAGCATCGAAAAACTCCGCCCGGAACTGTACTCCCAATCGCTCGGTGATCTGGGTGTTCTTGAATAGAGCGATGTCTTGGTTGTGGAAGGCAAAACCCCGCAGGTCGCTCATTACCGGGCCACTACCGGTGTTGAATTGGAAGCCCGTGGAGCCTGAGTTTTGAAATGCCGAGGCGTTAAAGAGCGGCAACGCGGGATTGAAGTGACTCTTGCTTTGCGCCCAAGCGTTATTGCCCGTTATTGACGGGATGCAGGCCGCCTGGAATTGCCCGGGAACGTCGCAATTGCTCGACCTGAACCCGAAAGGAACTCCTGAAGAAGCGCGGTAAATGGATTCGAACTGCCATCCTCCCGCCACCTTATTCACAACTCCACCCTTGTTCACGAAGCGCTTTCCTGCCCCGAAGGGCAGGTCGTAAACCAAGGTCAACGAAAGGGATTGCGGAACGTCATCATCGCTAATCGCCTTGTTCCGCTGCCTTTCGTATGGGGAAATAGCTCCCTCGACACCGGCCCAAGTCTCGGCCGCCGTCTGCACATTGTTGCCGTCGCTGATCAATTTCGACGCGGCGTAGGAAGCAAGAAACCAGAATCCATTCGCCATCCGCTTCTCAGCTTTCAACTGAAAAGCATGGTATGTCGAGTTGCCGGCATTTTCGGTCTCCGAGACCTCTGAGCCGCAATATTGCGGGTAGGGTAGGAGCGCCTGGGCTACAGTCGGAGAACAACCGGTCATTTGTTGGACCCAACCCGCGTACGGAACGGAGACCCCGTCCAACGACGTCATGCCGGGCTGGAAGGTGTCATTGAGACTCTGCCCCATCGACAGCAAGCTGGGGTTTAAAGCATTGAGTGGATCGGTATCGGAGGGAAGACGCGTCCCCTTGTTTCCAACGTACGCGGCGTTGACGTAAAAGTCTTTGGTGAACTGATGCTCGACGGTTAGGTTCCACTGTTGTGAGTAAGGAAGGCGATTCGAGTCAAATCCCCTGTACAAGGGTCCGGACTCGCCATTATCGAATCCTGCGCTAATGAATGGCGGATGCGCAAAATTCTGCGGGAATCCATCGTTGAGGTTGAATGCCGCCGTCATGCCGCTTTGGGAACTGGAAAACGAAGGGCTCGCATTGAACCCGTCCATCGATTCGCCACCTGCCCAATTGGGGTAGAACATATTGGTGTAGAAGACTCCGTAACCGCTCCGCACAACCGTCTTCGGGCTTAGGGTGTAGGCAATACCCACGCGCGGCGCGAATCCCTTCCACCAAATGTACTCAGGGCTCCGCCGCCCCAAGCTCGCTGCGCCAGACCCGGTACCCGCGAAGGCCAACGCCCCCAAGAGGTTTCCCGCATCCGGATTCGGCATATCGGGATCGAAGACCGATAGGTGGTTAAATTTGTCGACACTCGGTTTGGAAACATCCCAGCGCAAGCCATAATCTAAGCTCAGCTTCGGATGGATCTTCCAAGTGTCGCCGACGAACAGGTCCTCCCCTGAATTTCTCATATAATAGGTGCCAACGGTGGGATCGTACTCGCTTGCACTACTGACCTGCCCCAACAGGAAGCTCGCCACATCGCTACCACTCTCGATGCCCACCAGGCCGGTGTTCAATTGAGAGAAATAAAACGATCCCGCGAGACTATCCAAATTCAGTACACTGAGCTGCGACTTGCGAATTTCGCCCCCGAATTTGACCGTGTGCCTGCCATGCACCCAGGTCGTCAGATCGTTCACAACGCTCGATCCTCTTCTGCTGTTGCCTAAATTGTCGCTGCCCATGGAGCTATAGTTCTGAAAGCTCAGCGCCGGGGGTTGCGCATTGCTGACTACCCCCGCAATCTTCGGAACGGCATCCGCATAGGAGGCGTCAACGGCGGCATTCTTCCCGCCGGGATTGTAATAGCCCCAGTTGAGGGTACTCAAAAGTGTGGGGGAGAAGGTGTGGTCCCAGTTCACACGATATACTGGCGCTGCCCAAGGAAAAGATTTAGTCACACCGGTGTAGTTTGGGTCAATCTGCGGCGCTCTGTATATTGAGACATCCTTGTCCAAAATAGGTGTTTGTAGAAAGTCAACAGTTGCCCTCCTGCGGTAGCGGTTTCAGAATGATGTTGCTGACGCATCACGGATCGCCGCCGAGGAGGGCGCCACCATGGTACAAGTCG
>JBKQVI010000049.1:0-18338 GCA_052139985.1 Terriglobia bacterium | reverse complement strand
CGGGCAGCATTTCGCGGAGAGAACCAAGACTTCGGATGAGTCGGCCTCGCAGTTGCAGGTCGGGGTTGCGGAGTGATTTCATATGACACTCATAATAGTGTCAGAAACGAGCAAAGTCAAGCCCCCGAAAAGATTTGCAAAAATGCCGCCAAACTCAACTGGGAGTGGAAACCCCTGTAAACAAACGAACTGAAGCCGACCTAGTCCCTACCTTACGGAATCACTGGCGATCTGGCCGTGCCCTGACTTGATCTTGATCGTAGCGCCGCCCTTTAGGGCGGCACGTGCCGGGCTCAAGCCCGGCGCTACACCCGGGCGGGCAGGACGGGAAATTTACATTTGAGTCGAAGGCGAATAGGTGAAGCGCGTCCGCGCCTTTTCCCGGTGGCGTTCGAGGGCAAGTTCGATCAAGCGGTCCAAGAGTTGGGAGTAGGGGATGCCGCTGGCTTCCCAGAGTTTGGGATACATGCTGATGGAGGTGAAGCCGGGGATCGTGTTGATCTCGTTCAGGTAGACGGTGCCGCGCTTGCGATCGAGGAGGAAGTCCACTCGTCCCATGCCGGCCGCGTCGATGGCCTGGAAGGCCCGAATGGCCACTTCCTGCACTCGTTTCGTCTGTAGGGTGGTGAGTTCAGCCGGAATGACCAGCTTCGAACCGGCTTTGATGTACTTCGCATCGTAATCATAGAACTCGTTAACAGGCACGACTTCCCCCGGCACGGAGGCTTGCGGGTCATCGTTCCCCAGCACGGAACATTCGATCTCGCGAGCGTCGATACCCTTTTCAATCAGGATTTTCCGGTCGTACTGCGCCGCCAGATTCATTGCTGCCGCGAGTTCGAGCCGGTGATGGACCTTACTGATTCCCACCGACGAGCCCATGTTCACAGGCTTCACAAAAAGCGGATAGCGTAATCGCTTCTCAATCCGTCTGCGGACTGCGTCGGGATCTCTCTCCCAATCGGTACGCAACGCCAGTTCCCACGGAAGGATCGGCAGGCGCGCTTCGCGAAACAGGCGCTTCATCACACCCTTATCCATGCCTACGGCGGAGGCCAGCACCCCGGCACCTACGTAGGGAACGTCCGCCAATTCCAGAAGCCCCTGCACTGTGCCGTCCTCTCCAAACGTGCCGTGGAGTACGGGAAAAACGACATCGATTTCCGGCCGTGAATGCAGGTCCGGAATCGCAGGCGCCAGCGACAGGAGCTTGGGGCCCGCGGGGTCCACGGAGGGCGTGACAGGCTCGCCACGTTCAAGGACCTGCGGGAGCAGCGCCGCGGCCCCAGAGCCAATTCGCCAGTGTCCTTCACGAGTGATGCCGATCGGCACAATTTCGTACTTTGCCGAATCAAGCGCGCCGATCACCGAGGCTGCGGATTGCAGCGAGACCTCGTGCTCGCCCGAGCGTCCGCCAAACAGAATTCCGACGCAGGTTTTCTCGGTCACAGGATTCTCTTTCCCAGGGCTGAAGCGGTGAAACCTACACTTAAAACCGCCGTCTTATTCATGACGTCGATGATAGGGTTAATTTCGACGAGTTCGAAGGCCAGCATTTTGCCGGTGTCGGCGACCATTTCCAGGGCGAGGTGTGCCTCGCGGAACGTAATCCCTCCGCGGACCGGCGTACCCACGCCGGGGGCCTCGCCGGGATCGACAACATCCATATCGAAAGATACGACAAACCCCGCTGTACCTTTGGTCGCCAATTTAAGGGCTCGCTCCATGACGATGCGCATGCCCAGTTCGTCAATTTCTCTCATGGTGAAAGGAGTGACACCCGAGCCGCGGACCACCTGGCGCTCCTGCACGTCCAGGTCTCGAATTCCAATCAGGGCGCAGTTCGCCGGCCGCAGCTTGGGTGCGAAATCGAAAACTCGGGTCAGGGCATCGGGCCCCTGACCCAAATTGGCGGCGAACGGCATGCCGTGCACGTTGCCGCTGGGGCTGGTCTCCGGCGTGTTCATGTCGGCGTGCGCGTCGATCCAAAGGCAACCTACTTCCTGGCCGCGGTCGCGGTAGAACTTGGAAACTCCCGCCTGCGTGCCGATCGCCACCGAGTGATCGCCGCCCAAGACGAGGGGAAAATAGCCGGCCTCCAGGGCTTCGTAAATCCGTTGCGCCACTTCCGTCGAAGTCGCGGCAATCTCCTTCAAGTACTTGGCATGCGGGTCGCCGAAATGCTGTTGCTCCGGCAAGCGCACGGGAATGTTGCCGGCGTCTTCGACCTGGAGTCCTAAGCTCTCCAAGGTGTGATTCAACCCCGCCGCGCGCACGGCAGACGGCCCCATGTCCACGCCGCGGCGTTCCTGCCCGAGGTCCAATGGAACTCCGAGAATTTTGACTTTCAGCATGATGCCCTCACGGTGTCAAACGATACAACATGCGCGGGAATGGTATTGTCTCGCGCACGTGTTCCAGCCCACAGATCCATGCCACAACGCGCTCAATACCCATGCCGAACCCCGAGTGGGGCACGGTGCCGTATCGGCGTAAATCGATGTACCACTCAAAAGCCTGTCGCGGTAACCCCTTCTCTTCTTGAATGCGTTGCTCGAGCAGAGCGAGGTCGGCCAGGCGTTCTCCGCCGCCGATGATTTCGCCATAGCCCTCTGGAGCAAGCATATCAACGCATAGCGCAACTTCCGGGCGCGCGGGATCGGGCGCCATGTAAAAGGCTTTCACCTGGCTGGGATAGCGATGGACCATGAGGGGTTTTTCCGAGCCCTCCGACAGTAGCGTTTCGTCCGTGCCGCCAAAGTCCCCGCCCCACTTTATTTCACTCCCCTTGCCCTGGAGAATCTTCACAGCCTCGTCGTAGCTCATTCGCGGGAACGGCAGCTTGATCTTTTCCAAGTTCTCGATTCTCCGTTCCAGGGTCTGAAGCTCCGATCGCCGTTTTTCCAGCACGCGGCCGACGACGAAGGCCACTAGTTCTTCGCCGAGCGTCATGGCGTCATCCAGGTGCGCAAAGGCCACTTCCGGCTCGACCATCCAGAATTCCGTCAAGTGCCGGCGCGTCTTGGATTTCTCCGCCCGGAACGTAGGACCGAAACAATAAGTCTTGCCGACGGCCAAGGCCGCCGCTTCGTTATAGAGCTGGCCGGACTGGGTCAGATAAGCCTTGTCGTCAAAGTAGTTAACCTCGAAGAGGGTGGTCGTACCCTCACACGCGGAGGGGGTGAAGATGGGAGTGTCGACAAGGGTGAACCCGCGGTCGTCAAAGAAATCGCGGACCGCCTTGATGATCTCGTGCCGCACCCCCAGGATGGCGCGCTGGCGCGTGGAGCGCAGCCACAAGTGGCGATGGTCCATCAGGAACTCAATCCCGTGATCCTTGGGGGTAATGGGATAGGGAGTCTCCGGCGGGATGCGTTGAAGGACTTCCACATTCAAGACGTCCATTTCGTAGCCGCCCGGGGCGCGCTTATCGGCGCGCACCTTGCCGGTGACGCGCACCGAAGATTCCTGCGTCAGGCCGCGGACGGAGTCGAAGACTTCCGGCGGCACAGCACTTTTAACCACGACGCCCTGAATAGTTCCCGTGCCGTCGCGGAAAAGGGGAAACAGCAGTTTGCCGCTTTCTCGCAGGTTATAGAGCCAACCTTGCAGTATCACTTCCTGGCCGGCATGCTCGGAAACTCGGCGGATCTCAACGACGGGGGGCAAGAGTTTAATCCTCCTCGGGAAGGGCTTCCATGCGGTCCATCACTTCCGCCAGGCGTGAGAGGCTGGTCGTCTCCGGCCCATAATCGCGAATCTCAAAAAGCACGGGGAACTGGCCGTCGCCGGTGCGCAGATCACGAACCGCCTCCGTCCAATTAATATCGCCGTCGAAGGGCATCAAGTGGTCATCCTTTTCACCGCGATTGTCGTGGACGTGGGTAGAAGCGATATGGGCGCGAAGAGTCTCGAACGCGGCGTGAAGGCCGTTATTCATATGCGCGTGGCCGGTATCGAAGCAGATTTTCACATCCAGATGCGTATGACGAATGAACTGAACCAAACGCTCCGGCGTCCCCAGTTCGTTGGGGACATTTTCGAGCAGCAATTGCACGCCGCGGTCTTTGGCGGAAACCTTCAGATGCTCGAGCGACGTCATGACGGCGTCGAATTTGGTTAGATCGTATTCCTCTTCCGGCAATCCCATATGGATGATGAGGTAGCGAAAAGGCAGATCATCGGCGATGTCGAGGGCGCGCTTGATCTCATCCATGGAATCGATGCGGAGGCGGCGCTCCAGATAAGCGACGGAAACCGAGAACCCGCCTAACCGCCCCCAATTGGCGTCGCTATAGAGCGGCGCATGGACGGAATGCAATTTCACTTGATGGTCGCGAAACCACTGGGCGACGTCGCGCACCTGGTTGCGGTCCGTGTAATCCAGGTGCTGGCGAGCCGCAAACAATTCGATGTTCTGAAATCCTGCCCCCAGAATCCTATCCAGGATGTGGGAATTAAGCCGCTCGTTGACGTAAAGATACGTGGAGAGACCGTAATCCATCAGTACCCAACCGCCTTTCCATCCGCACGGGGGTCGGAAGCGCCCAGGCGCCATCCGGACGCAGGCTCAATCTCGATGGCTTCGCAGTCTCCAATACTATCCCGAAAGCTGATCGGATAGCCCGCCTGCTGAAGCTTCTCGAGAGTGTCGGCAGAGAAGCCCACCCGCTCAAACGTCAAGACGTCCGGCACCCATTGATCGTGAAAGCGCGGCGAGGTTACCGCCTGAAGCACATCCATCTTATAAACGAGGACGTTGAGCAAAACTTGCAGGACCGTGTTGGGGATCGTACCGCCACCTGGCGAGCCGAGCACCAGGCGCACCTTACCATCGCGGGTCACAATGGTTGGCGTCATCGAAGAAAGGGGCCGCTTGTGCGGAGCGATGGCATTGGCTTCACCCTGCACCAACCCAAACAGATTGGGCGAACCGGGTTTGGAGCTGAAATCGTCCATTTCATTGTTGAGCAGAAATCCCGCGCCTTCCACGGTGACGCCGCAGCCGAACCAACCGTTCAAAGTGTAGGTATTCGCCACCGCATTGCCTTCGGCATCGACAACGGAAAAATGCGTGGTGGCGCCGGATTCAAAAACCTGCGGCTCGCCCGCCCGAACCGTGGCCTCCGGGCGCGCGCTCAGAACTTGCTCGCGCAACTGCGCCGCGTAGCGCGGCGACGTAAGGCCGGCAACCGGTACGGAAGCAAAATCCGCGTCACCCATATACGAAGCGCGGTCGGCATAGGCGTGGCGCATGGTCTCCGCCAGCAGGTGAATCGATGCGTAAGAATTCGCGGTTCCCAGGTCGAGCGGTTCAAACACATTGAGCATCTCGATCAGCATCGTGCCACCGGCGCTGGGAGGTGGTACGCTCAGAATATCAAAACCGCGGAAATGCCCCGTCAATGGCGGGCGCAGCTTCGCTTGGTAGTGTTCCAGGTCCTCGCGCGTGATAAGGCCCTTGTACTTGCGCATGGTCTCGACAAGCGCGTTGGCCGCAGTTCCGGAATAAAACGCCTGCGGACCGCGCTTGGCGATGGCGGTGAGCGTGCGGGCCAAGTCCGGCTGGCGGAACACCTCACCGGGCTCGTAGTGCTTGCCGTCACGCAGGAAAATCTGCCGCGAGCCGTCGAACTTTTCGAGCAGGGCGCGTTCGGAGCGAAGATTCGCGGCAAGCGAATAGCTAACGGGAAAGCCATTCCGTGCCAGGCGAATGGCCGGAGCCATCACGCGTGCCAGTCCCAGATGGCCATACTTCTCTTCCGCCAGCGCCAATCCCCTCACCGTGCCCGGCACCCCCGCCGCGCGAGCACCGATGGTGCTGACTCCGGGAATCACATTTCCTTGCGCGTCCTGATACATCACGCGTGAGGCCGCTGCCGGTGCCTGCTCGCGGTAATCCACCACGATGGCGTTGCCATCGGCCATACGAATCAGCATGAAGCCGCCGCCGCCGAGGTTTCCCGCTTCCGGGAAAGTGACCGCCATCGCGAATCCTACCGCCACTGCGGCGTCTACAGCGTTGCCGCCCGCTTGAAGGATTTCCACGCCCACCTGGCTGGCCAAAGGCTCGCTGGATGCCACCATGCCACTCCGCCCGGCAACCGGGGTAAGCGCGTATACGCTCATCGACAGTAAGGCGGCGAGAACGGTACAGGCGGGAATGAGGCGTTTGATCTGCACGAAAATGACCTGCGCGAGTAACGGGACTTCTTGACCTTGGCGCGCCCCCACAAGTTTACAAAGGAATAACTCTAGGGGAAAAGGTAGAGGGCGTCAAGGCACGCGGTACTGTCCTAATTTCGGATGTAGCGCCGGGCTTTAGCCCGGCACCTGCCGCCCCCGGGGCGGCGCTACGTTCAAATTGGTCGGTACCAGGCACGCCGCGCGCACAAGGCATGCCGCGACACCGTGATAGAATAGCCCGGTGAAAATCGGCGCTGACCCTCGCAAGCACGCGCGGTTGCGGCAGCGTGGTGCCGATGTCGATAAGGATGAAAATCTCCATGAAGATCTACTTTGGCGTCACGGTGGCGGGTGACCGCTCGGCCTTGGAAACCGCCAGACGCATGGTGCAATGCCTCGAGGGCTTGGGGCACGAGGTGCTGACCCGCCACCTGGTGACTGAGGGCGCCCGCGCCGCCGACCAAATGCTCGGCCCGCAGGCCGTGTACGAACGCGATATGGCATGGCTCAAGCAGAGCGACATCTTCATTGCGGAAGCTTCTGGCTCCTCCTTCGGCGTAGGCTTCGAGACAGGCCTGCTGCTCGGCGCCACTAATAAAATGGCAATACTTTTCTATGATATTAGTATAAGAGATAAGATGTCATTTCTCATAACAGGAAATATGCACCCGAACTGCACGGTGGTTCCGTATTCAAGCTTTGCGGAAATTGAAGCCTTCATCAAGGAGCATGTTGGCCGGGCCGAAACCCCGCCGGAAGCCGCTGGGCGGAACCTGTAGCGCGGACGAGCCGCAACCAAAGCGTGGCACGGCCATCTTGGCCGTGACCGGTCACGGGCTGGAAGCCCGTGCCACAAAATCTTCGCGTGCCGCGAAGAAGCCTGTAAGTAGTAGTACAGAGATCACGGAGAGAATACCGAGAACGAACGCGTGCAACAAACAACGAAACGCGACCTTCGCCCACGCAACCGGAAGCGCATTTCTCTGTGGTCCCCGTGCCCTCCGTGGTGAAGCTTTTTTTCGTGGGTCTCGAAGAAGTTGGCCCTAAGTACAACAGGTGAGGACGCTGATGGACTGGGACTTTCTCGCGCCGCTTCGCGAAAACTGGGAGCCCGTCTCCAAGCCCGCTCGTATCGGCTGGCTTACCTTTTACGGATTGTTCTTGCTCTACGCGCTCGCCGACAGATCCGGCTACCTGCTGATCGATTATGTGTTCGTACCGATTCATGAGGGCGGCCATCTGCTTTTCGGCTACTTTGGGCATACCTTGATGGTGGCAGGCGGAACCCTTTTGCAGCTAGGCGTTCCGCTCATGCTGGCCGTCTATTTTGTCTTCCAGCGCCAGGCCACCGGCACGGCGTTCTGTTCGTTCTTCTTCTTTGAGAACTTCCTGAACGTCGCGACCTACATGGCCGACTCACGCCGAATGGAACTTCAATACGTTACGGTGGGCGACCCGGATCTTGCCGAGCACGACTGGGCGACCCTGTTCTCGCAAACGGGCGTGCTGGAATACGACACCAAAATCGCCGCCATGGTCCGAGCCATCGGCTGGCTGGGAATGATCTCCGTGGTTGTCTGGCTTTGGTGGAGAGCCAGACCTTCGGATAATCCCCCCGGGCCTTACGCCCTTCGGCCTTTCTCGCGAGTCTGATTTCGGCAGTTGGGACTGTTTGGGCAATTTCGTGGTTACGCCACGGGCAGCCGCAAAATCGTCCGAAGGCGTTCCGGGGGCACCCGCCGAGGATCCGAGAGATATATCTCGTGGTGCCTGCCGTGGCAGGTGAGACCATCGTGCTTAACCAAAGCCAGCATCTGATCGATGGTCCTGTTCTCCTGGCTGTAGGGGCCGACGTGAAGCATCTGCACACACATGCCTTCGTCAAGCGATTCGAGTTTCACCTTGTCAAAATCGCCGACCTTCCCCTTGGCACGAAGCTGAGCAACTGCTTGCCGAAGATCCTTTTCCTTGATGAAGTCCGGAACACGAATTACCAGCAGCCAGTTCCATTCCTTGGGATCCAGGCAATTCACGTTTTCTTCTTTTCCAATTCCCCAATACAGGCCTTCCAGGTGGCAAACTTTGTAATCCTTGCCGGCGAATTTCTTGGACATTTTCAGGGTGTACGCGACCCCGTATAGAGCGCCGATCTTGTCTTGAAACTCCTGGCTGGCGGGCTCGCCATGACCGCTGATGGTGAGGTACTGGGCCGGGCCAGTCTTCACCATGACAGGTTTCTTTGGTGCGAGGTACTCAGTCTTGTGGATTTTGTAGAGATCGAGTTTTTGGGCAGTCGCCATCGGCATGATCCTTTCTGCGAGGACAACGGGCGAAATGCCTGCGAGAGAAGCTTAACCTACCACTCTCTCGTCCGAATGTCGCCACCTGCTAGCGCGGGGTCAGCGCGTGTCCGTCCAATTTGGCGGGCGGCGCCACGCCCAGCAAGCTCAACACGGTGGGCGAAATGTCTAAAATTGAGGGCGGCTCGGGAAAGTGCCGGTTGGAAAAGAAGATTCCCTGCGTGTCACTGGGGTCGGACGCGCAGTGGTCGCCGCTCCATTTTTTCATGTTGGCCACGATAATGCCCGCCGGTACCGCTCCTAGCGAGGTCTGCCACGATGTGCGATAACCATCGCGAAAGCTCATTTGCAGGTCGGCGGCTTCGCTGGTGCGCGCCCCGTGGAATATCTCGCTGGCAAGATAGACGTTTTCGATCACCTTTTCGTGGGTATCAGGATCTTCCAGCACCAGCAACTTCTGCCGCAAATCTTCGAGGATCCGTTGCGCGTCTGGGCCAGGGCTGACGATGCCATATTTTTCGCGCCCACGCAGGTTCAGGTACACCTGGCCCAAGCCTACCGCATAGGCCTGCGTGTGGCTCCAATCGGTGTTGGGAAAGAAGCTGCCCTGGCCGAACAGGTTGTCAAGGTTGTACTGCTTCTCCTGCGCGCCGGGATTCTTCAGTGTCATGAAACCGTTCTGCACCAGCCAGGTGTTGGTGTTGAATCCCTTGCGCCAGGAATGGAAGCCGTGATCGGAGACGATAATCAGCGTGCCATCGGGCTTCATGGTCCGCATCACGTCGCCCACAATCGAGTCCATGCGCTGGTAAGTCAACTGGATGGCATCGCCGTATTTCGCGGCAAGCTCGGGGTCGTAGCGCGGATGTTGCGGGTCGGTTAGCCGCCAAAACATGTGGCTGACGCTGTCGGTGGCGGTAAAGACCGACACCATCAAACTGGGCGGATCGTTCTTCAATTCATCCAGCAGGATTACCCGTTCCTGCTCCATGGTGCGCCACATGTCTTCCAGGAATACGCCCTCGTCAATGCGCTCTTCGTTGAGCGCCCAGGTGTCGTGCCACCAGCCGAGGGTCTTCATCAGGCCGTGCTTTTTCGCCAATTCCCCGGCGTAACCAGGAGGCGAGGAAACTGGGATCGGGGAATCCTCCGGGTCCAGGTTTAGCGGCGACATGTAGACGCGTAAGTCCGGCGAACTCTGCAGAATGTAAAACCGGCAAATCGAGCTCAGGGATAGGAACGGGGTCACGCGGAACTTGGCGTGGAACCAGTCGCTCCATTGCCGCTCGCCGAGCGTAGCGGTATGGCCTTGGAGATTGATGGTCACCGTCGTGCCGTCGGGTGCAACCTTGAAATCGATAGGGATCGACAGGCGTGTGAACTTGTCGCTCGTGGGATCGGCGGGCCCTTCAATGGTTGTGGCCGCATGGTTTTCACTCAGCTCGAGCCGCACCAGCTTGCCGCCAAACTCCGTGTCGCCCACGTCCCACGGCGTCAGGTCGGAGCTGAAATAGAAGAAGGTTCCCCACGTCCCGCGCAGGTCCGGGACGCCCAAGCCCGCCCACAATTTTCCTCCCGGGATCTTGGTGGGCGGAAACTCCAGTGGCATGCGAATGATGGTGGTTTTGTAGCCGGCGTCGGCCGCGGCTTTGTAAAAGGGCACGCCACTTCGTAAATTCGTAACCTTGGGCGCCTTGATGGGAATCATGCCCCACAGAAACTTGGCCCGCTCGCGCGAGACCAGTGCCAATTCCGGCAGGTAGGTTTCCGGATCGCGCTTCAGGAAGTCGAATATTCCCGTACCTCCCGGATTCAGCCCCGTCGCGAACGATGCCCAAGCCACAGGCGATTCCGGCGGGTTGGTGGTGCCCAGAGGTTTGAACGTGCCTTTGCGCTCAAGGCGCGCCAGATTGGGAAGCTTGCCTTCCGCCATCCACTTGGCGGCCAGCTTGGGGTCGGCGCCGTCAAACCCCAGCACCACCACTTGCTTCGTTACCGGGCGCGTGGGCGATCCGGGGTGGCAACCTGTGAGACTTGCACAGACAACGAATCCACTGACGAGGAAGGCAATCTGGTACAGCCTGTTGGCCATGTCTTTCACACTTCCGATCAAACCCGCCATTTTAACCCGGAACTACCCGCGTTGGACGGGAGAAAAGCGCAGCTCGCGAGGACAAGTTTAGCCTCCCCTTTGTTTTCATGCATATGCCCGGATGAACCTTCATTTTGCTCTCAACCGCGCACAAGACACCCGGCGATCGGGAATGACTACGAAGCCCCCATGGCCCCATAACCTGTCGCCCGACACCCAATTCCTGTCGTTCTTTGTTTTCAGCAACATGTCCGGATGAACCTTCATTTTAATCTTCACGTGCGCTGGCGAACCAGGAGTCCCGCGACCCGCGAGGAGGCAATCGGACCGACCGTTCCCCACTCGGACTGCTTGGGTGTCGCTCTCCGCACTCTCCGTGTCGCAAAACCTTCAATATCGAGGAGACACAGCATCTCCGTGTTCTCCGTGTGAACGCTTTGCCGGCCCCAAAGGCAACGGACATACCCACAACGCGCCGAAAAGTTCACTTCGGTCATTTCGGCTTTATTCATTCGAGATCCAACGGTCTCGCCACTACTTCACCTGGTAAGAAATCGTCCGGAGCGCGGGGCAAGAGCCGGTCCCCAGGCCGGTGGCAATCGGCCTTCTCGTCAAGAGTACGCCAGATCAATAGTCGCGTCAACAACCTAATGGCCTACTTGTAACAGCCTAGTTGTCGGGAAAAGTGTCATGACAGGAAATCACGAGCGGAACGCGCCAACCCGCCGCTCGGACGGCGATGCTGAGCCTTGCACAGAAAGGCCGCTGACAGAATGACCGTGTCCGCGGCGACCGCCCCTAATACCGACCGCGTTCGCTTTGATGGGTCGAGCATGCGCGGGTTTCACGTTTTCGCAAGCGGATAATTGTGAGCATTCCATTCCATCTAGGACTAGTATCCATGTAGATAGCTGATGGCGAGTTGCAGAGGAAATCCGGGGTAATCGGTCATGATGAAAACGATGAGAAACGGCGTTTGTCTGTTTGGCATTTTGGTGGGGCTGGCGGGGTCCGTCGCCCTCGTGGCGGCTTCGACGTACAACTCGGGTCCGGTTCACTTTGTGACAAGAAAGTCGCACAAGGAATTTGGCAATGATTGCCGAGCGGGGGGACCCAAGGAAGACCAGAATGCATGCGTGTGGATCGATATCGAATATCCGGAGGTTATTTCGGCCTCGAGCGAGCCGGGAAAGGCGAAGATTAATCACGTAATTCTGCAGTGGGTATTGGAGGGGCTTGACAGTCCGGGGTTCGCAGGCGACACAATCGCCGAGAGCCAGGAGGAATTGTTTCAAGATTTTATCGATCGGGAGAAGGACTTCCGTGACCAGGGGGATTCCGATGTGGGCTTCTGGTTTGAGCGAAAGGTAGCGGTTGTATACGAATCCGCAAACGTGCTGAGCTTGAGTCGCGGCCAGTCGGGCGATACCGGAGGAGCCCACCCAAACGGGAGAGTCGATTATGCGAACTTCCGGCCGTCTACGGGCGAGCCGATCCGCCTGCGAGATATTTTTAAAGCGGGGTTCGAGAAGTCTTTGAACTCCATCGGCGAAGTGCGGTTCCGCGCCTTCGAAAATCTTGACCCTAAGGCAAGCCTCCGCGAGAACAACTTCTGGTTTCCAAACGACCGGTTTCAACTGAACGACAATTTTTTCATCGACGGTAAAGGCTTGACCTTCCAATACAACTCGTACGAAGTCAACTGCTTCGCTTGCGGTGCGCCATCCGTCTTCCTGTCCTATTCGGATTTGCGGAACTTGATCCGACCGGGCGCAAAGATCCCTTGCGCAAGGACTGGCACAAGACCCTCAAGGACACGGACCCCGACCCATTAATCTTGGGTGCCGTACATCCTTTATTCCTTCCCCAGGCGTGAAAACGACCGGTCGATGGTCAGCGATAGACTGGCACGAGCAATCTCCACGTAGTTCGCCAGGGCGTCGCGGTAGAACGTCAGGCTGCGCTCGCGCACGACATCTTCGGTCGCCTGGGGCGCCACCATGTGATGGGTTTCGTGCAGCAGGACGCTGAGCAGACGAAAGCGCAATTGCTGGTCATGAAATTCTTTCCGGCGGCTTCCGGCGATGAACTGCGTATCGTGCGCCGTATCCGATATCGGCAGGGCCAGCCAACTTTCCACGCGGTCGAAGGCGATATCCATTTCGCCCACGGCGGCATCGCCGAAGGCATCGTGGGGCTCCGAGAAGGGCGCTTCCTTTACAATCACATGCCGGTGGCCCAAGCATCCACAAACATTTTTGCGGCGCAACTGGACTACGATCAGCCCTGGAGCCTGCTCGAGAATCCCCTCGTAGGCTTCGCGACAGTGCGCGGGCGTCTCCGTCCAATCCTGCTCAATGGCGCGCGCCACCTGCTGCGCTTTCGCCGGGTCGCGGTAGCGATGCGCTACCACCACGATGGGGCGTGGGCGGTCCGCAAAAGCCGCCAGCCGATACCGCCGCCCCGCCAGCCACTCGATCCAGCGCGCCGTCCGCGGACGAGACGCGAGGTAGCTCTCGATTGCTTGCGCCAAGGGGGGATATTGTAACGGCATGATCCCTATTTTAACCCTGGAGGGACAGGAGAGAAAAACAAGTCAAAAGGCAAAGCGCAAAAGTCAAAAGGCAAAGCCCGCGGAAGCTGCGAGTTAACGTAATTTTCCAACGCAGCCCTAACCCGCCCATAGGAGTTCAAAAACGGCTGCGTTCCTTTTGACCGCAGTTCTCATCCCAGCGACAGTGGCTTTTCTTCCGGCGCCAGAACATCGGCGGGCAATCCCATCACTTTCGCCAGGGTCGGCGCGATCTGCTTCAGTGAGATGCGCCCAAGATTCTTTCCGGGAGCGATGTCCCGCCCCACTGCGATAAACATTGCCTCCATGCCCGGATGGGACGGAAGGTATCCGTGGGTGCCGCGATCCTTTGGCGAATCGGTCAACACTGGGCCTTCGAGCCGGTCGGAAAAACTAAAACCTGGCGCGGCCTCGATCATGAATTCGGCGTCAGGGTCCGCTCCAAGTGCTTCGAGTCGCGCTCGATCGACAATCTCCTGAACCGCGCCCGTCTCGCGCAGACGGTCCAGGGCGGTCGCTAACCTGCGGCGGTCATCGGCGGAAGGTTCCTCAAGCCAATAGACCGCGAGTGAGCCGCCGGCGCTCACCGCACCCAGGCGCCGCAACGCCGACGAGCCATCTGCGCCGCGCGCAAAAAGTCCATGCTCGGTGAAAACCACCAACGGCGCGGCCTCCTTTTCCACCGGTACGAAGCCATGATCGGAAAGCACGAGCAATGTCGTTGCCGGGTCGGAGGAAACGGCATCGCGAATCTTCCCAATCGCCTGATCGGCCGACTCCAGCGCGGTGAGTGCCTCCTGCGAGCCCGGGCCGAAAGCGTGCGCCTGCGAATCGTACCAAACGAAATGCACCATCAGCAGATCGGGCCGATAGTGATTCCACAGGTAAAGCGCCGCTTCGCCACGTATTTGGTCGGGATCAGCCTTGCTCAGCATGGGCATCAATAGTTTGGCCACCTCCAGAAAAAGCCCTGGAGTCGAGTGGCGCGCGGGCGTTTCAAAATCATGATGCGGGTCGGCCACGGCGGGGTTCCAGATTTCCGGAATGTTGTAGTCGATGGCGGCGCCGACGCTCACCGGCCAACTGAGGGCGGCTGTTTTGCGCCCGCTGGCGCGTGCCAGGTCCCATAGCGTCGGCGCCTTTAGGACGGGCGCAAACCAGCACCAAGGCCGGTTCTTCTCCGTGGGATCAAGCGAAGCCAGATGACTGTAAATGCCATGGGCGCGCGGGGGAAGGCCCGTCACAATACTGGCGTGCGCTGGATATGTTGTCGAAGGATAGATGGTCTCCACGGCTTCTGCGCTCGCGCCGGATTCTTCGAGAGCATTCAGATGGGGAAAGCGGTGGCGCGAGTCAGCCGCGCGGTAGATATTTGGCCGAAGACCGTCAACCGAAAGCAGAACCAATCGTCCAGGAAGAAGTGTCGCAGTTTTCACTCAGTCATACCCCGATAGCGCGCATGAGCGTACAAGTGATTTTTGACTGCATCGCCGCAATCCAATCTACTCCACGTGCTCCCGATGCGCGATGCCCTCGACGTGAGTCACAAAGGCCTCCGGCTCGCCAGGGGGAGCGATCTCAAACTTCACCTTGAGTGCCCCGTCCTCATTCTGGACATAAGTGAGCTTTTGCCGGGGAGCATGTGGACTGGGATCGCTGAGAAAAGTCAGTACTTTCCCCTGTTCGCTGAAGGCAGCCGTATAGTGGATGACGAAGCCCTCGCTGTCGAAATAAATGGCCCGATTCGGTGTGGTCTTAGCCTCGCGGTAAACCACCAACAGGTCCTCATGCGTGAAGGCCGGGCGCTGGGGCGTCGCGGGGAAATTCAGGTGGTTCCTCCGCACCAAGATTTTCCCCTGCAATTCGAGCTGAAAGGAAAACGAACCCTTTCCCTGGCCGGGTTCCCCGTGACCCTCTGCGGTCCAGGTGCCGACAAGGAATTTGTAGGGCCCCCATACGTCCGGCGACTTGATTTGCTGTGCGCGCGTGAATGCCGGCAGCAGCACGATGCTTAGGCAGAGCAATGTTAGTCGTTTCATTTGGACTTATCCACCTCGAACCAAATCTGCCGAACATTGTCTATCATGTTTCGAGATGTCCGGCTACTTCCAGTCGTCCAATAGTTGGCCGTGTCCAGCTCCCTTAGAGAGAGGGCCCCATGTGCTATGATAGACTTATTCCATGGCGATGGAGTTCGCCTTCAACCGTCCTTATCTTGGACTGATGACTCCTGGCTGCTCACCAGCGCCAGGAGTTTTTTGTTGTGCATAGGGGGCGTGCGGAAAGCGATGGTACATTGCGGATTCTTCTTTTGATCGTATTTGGTTCGGCCGGAACACTTGCCCGCTACGCTTTGCAGGGGCTCATCCAGTTTCGCACGGAATCGACGTTTCCGGCAGGCACACTGGTGGTAAACCTGGTGGGGTGCTTCCTCTTGGGAGGCATTGGCCAATTCGGACTCGACCACCTCTCCTTCCCTCCTGACTGGCGCGTCGCCGTCACGGTGGGCTTCTTCGGCGCCTTCACCACCTTCTCGAGTTTCAGTTGGGAAACCGTCCATCTTTTCGAAGACGGTGATTGGATTCGTGCTTGCTTCTATGTGACCGTCAGTGTGCTGGGCGGACTAATGCTCGTTCGCACCGGCATGCGGGTCGCAAAGTGGTTCTAAGCGGAGGCGTTATGGAACACGAGCGCTTTGAAGGCGAACGCACCTTGATGCGCATCCATATCGGCGAATCGGACCGATGGCAAGGCTCGCCGCTTTACGAGGCCCTGATCAAGCTGTTTCGCCGGGAAGGTTTAAGTGGGGTCACGGTGCTCCGCGGAGTGGCGGGCTATGGCTCAGCCAGCCGCCTTCATACCGACAAGATCCTTCGCCTGTCCCAAGACCTGCCGATCGTGCTCGAAGTCGTCGAGTATGCCGAGCGGATCGAAACCATCCTTCCCAAGCTCGATGAGATGGTGGGGGGCGGTTTGGTTACGCTCGAGAAGGTCCGCGTCATCCTCTATCGGTCAAAGAAGAAAGTTCCTTGATTCATCTATTGCGGTCCCAAGGCCGAACGTGACGCTGGTCGTCGATTAACAGACCTGCCCTTCCAGGAACAGCGAAGGAGAGAGGGTCCACACATGGCCGAGAGCCGAAAGGAATCTACTGCCCAGGCCCTCTCAGTTTCACGAGCACATTCAGCAGCCCTGGCGGCCCGGATGCTCAACCTCGAGCAGGAATGCAGGGAAATCGAACGCTCCCTGGACGGCTATGCCGGCATCTTCTATCAGTACGTCGGAGCCTTCCCGGCTGAGACTCGGCAAAGGATTCGCGGCCTGCTAACCGAGATTCTGCAAAGGATCGCGCAAATCCGATTTGACCTCGATCTGCCGCAGCGGAAAATTGAGATCGATAAAATGCTCGCCGCGCATCTTTCCCAGATTTGGGTGACTCTGCACGAAACCCATGCCCATTCTCTCCGAGGTTATGGCAGGGTGCCAGAGAAACTCGGCGCCTATCTCGATCCGCGCGTAGAAGAAATGCTGGGTTTGGTGGCAAATCTGCGAAGCGCCATCGAATCCGGGAAGAACCCGGCCAATGTGGGACAGGAGGCCGGTAAGTGAGGTTGCCAGCGGCAATTTCAGCCAATCGTCCCTTCGGTTCCTTCCCGATGCCAGCGACGAGGTGCACTTCACTTATCGACCGCAAAGCGGAAAGCCTCCGGTTACATCGGGCTATTCGGGACCGGGAAAGCCTGTTGATTTGCGGCCCGGCGGGAGTTGGCAAGACCGCCCTCATTTCCAAGGTCCTCGGAGAGCTTCCCGAAGACATGGCACATTCGGTTATCTCGGTAGACGGTCTCGCTGGCCTGCAGCCGTTCCTTCGAGCCCTGCTCCATAATCTCCACGAGGCCGGCGACGCCACGTTGCGCAAACAATTGCGGGCCGAAGGGGTGGGGACGGGCGGTTTCAAATGCTGGCTCAAGAATCAGCGCACCAGCAGGCTCAAAGGCGCCGTTTACCGTTCCATGCAGACCTGTAAGTACTGGATATTCCTTGACCACGTTCCTCCCCTAACATTCGCCGTGGCGAAAGTGGTTCGAGAATTGGTTTGGATGCGCAATACGCCGGTCTATCTCGTGGCCCGGGGTTCCGGACCCGAGGAAATTGGGCACGCTGCAAGTACCTACTGGGATGACCGCCAACGATTGATCTTGCAACCCCTGCACGAATCCGCGGCACGGGAGCTGCTTGAGTCGTGCATTCAGCGCTTTGGCTTGGTTCACCTCAAGCTCGACGACTTCCGGGAGGCAGTTCTATCGATGAGCGGCTACAATCCGGGCGTGCTCGTGAAAATGTGTGAACTGGCCGCGGACTCAAGGTATCAGTCCGATTCAAGAATCAAAACCCGGCTGATCCACATCGATTATTTGATGAGCCTGAATGGCAGGAATGCCGAAACCTCCAAGGATTGCTGACCGGGAAGGGAAAAACGGACCTTATGGCTTTGGACGAGCTCCACGCGCGAAGACTCGCGACCGTAGGAAACCTGTTCGATGCCGCTTTGGACCGGATGGAGCAAGTTCTCCACTCGGTGGAAGAGAACGCCGACGCCCGCGAAGCTTCCCGGATTTCAGCCGAACAGGTTCAATTCATTCGCGAGAAGATGACAGCGATTCGAAGCCGTTTGCATGAAGGCCTGGGCCATTTCTCCGTTCGACTTCAGAAACCCGAGCCCAAGCAGATATTGATCGCGGAACTTTCGACGCTCTGGGTCATCCTGGAAAATGCTCGCCCGGAGCGCATGAAGGGCTACGGACGGGAATTTGCCGCTCAGGATAAGGTCGAATGGGAGAATCTGGTCCAAGACCTCACGCGTGAAACCGAACTGATTCGTGGCACGATACTAAAAGGAAAGAAGTCAGTCTGATTCCGCGCGCGTCAGGGACAACGGCAAGTCAGGGCCGTGATTCCTGCGCCATCCGAGGTTCGGCCGCTTCGCGACCGCTTGCCAAGATATGCTCTAAGCAGCAACCCTGGCTTAGGAAAGCGGCGGAAAAAACCCTGCGTGTGCGATATAGGGATAGGGAGAAGCGGTTGTCCGTCCCCCCTCCCTCCAAACCGGACAGGCGGATTTCCCGCATCCGGCTTTCCAGTCGGTGGTTCACCTCGGAGAGGATTGACCGATCCCAACCCGAGCGAT
>JBKQVI010000048.1:0-3967 GCA_052139985.1 Terriglobia bacterium | reverse complement strand
AGGATCGGGAATCCCGTGACTTCCGCTCGGCCGCCTTCGTGAATGCTGACCTCAATCAGCTCTTCACTGAAATCGGCAGGGGTATAACGGTCGCTGAACAGCCGCAGAACCTGATTGCGACTTGTGCGCAGCGGCAAACTGCTTGGCTGAGCGTGATTGAAACGCCCGAGGATCGCGAAGTCGAGGCACGCACCGATTTCTTGCCAGAGACGTTTCCGGCGCGGTTCAGAAGAACCATCGGCCCAGACCCAATATTGACCTTGGGCGAGTTCGTGTTCCGCATGGCCACTGAACATGCCAAAACTTAGCTCTGGGGCTTGCTGATGCAGGCCTTGAATCAATCGCAGCAAGCTGTCCGCCTGCTGCATGGGTTCGCCACCGGAGAAGGTGACACCTTCTAATGTATGTTCTTGGTGCGCCCGCAGCACTTTCTGAACCACATCATCATCCGCGATCTCGGCGCCATGAAATTGATGACTGTTCGGGTTCCAGCAACCAACACAACCGATTGAACAACCCTGGAAAAACACCACGGCGCGGATGCCTGGCCCATTAGCACGGCTGGCAGGAATCAACGCATGAAGCAGCATGCCAGACCTCCTTCAGCGTCGGGTCTTTTCTTGCTCGATTTGCTGGCCGGTGTAATAGACGGGCTTCTTCCGCTCCACTTTCACCCGGTCCCCGCCACGAAAGTCATCAAAGGCCTTCTCGCAGCCTTGTCCGGCAAAGCCCTCCAGATCGAGAGTGGAATTTCCTCGCTCGTCAATGGTGATCGTGATCGTTTTCTCTTGCATCGTGGCTTACCTCCGCGCGACAAACTGGAGTCGCACCTGTTCACCTTGCGAGGTCTCAATCACCTCGCGACTTTTCAGCGTGTATCCCTTCGCCCGCGCCATGGCCAGGGTCTGCTTCTCTTTGTAGAGCTGCTGAACGCGGCCAAGCCACCTGGCACCGTAGCCGCGGTATTCGTCGATTTCGTCCTTGATCATGGCGAGCTGTCCGTCCGGCTGGCGCACAAACCCAACATCACCGTAAGCGCCGCGCAGTTGGTCCCGCCGGATAATAATGTTCGCGACCTTTGCCTCTTGGTCCGAGTAGTAAGAGTTCAGGGGCGCGCCCCCGGGGTGTGCCTCGATCTCGTAGCCCATCTCCTTCAAAGCCTCCACGAGATATTTCTCTTGGCGCAAGACCGTCTGATTGACACTATATTTCGACATTCGATGCCTCCTTCTTTTGCCCGTTAAGGCATGTTGGACTGGTCGCGGGCAGCTCACCGCCGCCCGAATCATGTCTCTCGTGCATCCCGCCCAGCATATGTACGTGCGAGGGCCCTCGATCGAGATCGACAGGTTGTCTCCGCTGCGGTCGTGCCCCCCTGCCGCGCAGGATTGGCAGCGGGTGATATTGTTGTGCCCCACAGTGCGGAGTTTGGTGTTGATGCGGTCGAGGATCACAGTGGATCGAAATGGTTGGTCGAGCAGGCGAGGAAATTAAACCTTCAAAATCGTTTGGGATTCGTTGTCAGCCTCGCTCTGGAAGTAGTCGAAAGAGGAGCGTAGTGCAGCGCAACCCAGGGGAGAGCCTCTGCGACACGGGCTTCGAATCTGTCTTGAGCTAGCGCCGTCAACAGAACCTCGGCCGGATTCTTCTGAGAGAGTTGAGTTGAGTCACAGTTTGGGTCACAGATAAGCGCTAAAAGAACCATTTCCCGCCTAGTTGTCGGGCTCGGCGGTCCTGTAAATTCAATGGCTTGAGTGTCGTTCAAAAGCCCTCGACGGTTTAGGAAACCGTTGCTCTATCCGTCTGAGCTACAGGCCCATGTCATCTATTGCCTTAAGCTAGAGACAAGTTATCGTGGTTCCTCTGCCCGCTCCTCCACTGATCTAATGCGTCTCGGTTGCGGATACAACGATAAAGTGCCAAGTCCGTCTGACGCGATTCGACATATAAACAGTGGCGCAATTTCCTGGGCGACAAATCGGAGCAACTGCTACCCGAATTGTAGTCTTTCCCCTTCTCATTTCCCAAGGTGACGTCACGGTCCGCCCAGATTCTGCTTAAGACGACATTTCAGCAGCCGTTTAAGGACCTCTTCCTTAATCGATCTTGACACTGACCGCGCTAGCGGGAGCTTTGGACTCATCGACTACTGCAAGTTCACCGTCAATAACGTTAACATAGAGCAGCCGAGTTGCAAGACAAATCCGGCTAGAGCACTGTGCCAATCGGTGCACAGTCACAGAGGATACAGTCGGCTCGGCCAAACATCTGCGAGAATCACGCACTCCACAACACGTAAAGACCGCTGAGGATATCGGTAAGAGGCGGGTGTCTCAGCCATGCGAGTTCCGAAAATTCTGACCCCCTAAATTCCAGAAATTCTGAGCCGTTTGAGAAGAGCGGAAAGAGTTAGAAACTTCCCTCTGCGCCGCTTTGTTGTTGGTGGTCGAGCGGGGCGGAGGGAGGAGGATGTTGGGGATGTTAAAACGACACGAGATCGAAGTCTTACTGAAAGCGGGTCACGCGAAGATTGAAGTGGCGGGGTTGGCGGGAGTTTCCCTGAGCTCCATCAAGCGTATCGCGGAGGAAGTTCCCGTTGTGCACGTTGACGATGCCGCGGAGCGGGGCAAGCGGCGGATGGGCCGGCCCAGCCAGGTCGGGAATTTCCGGAAACTCGTGGTGGAGATTTTGGAAGACAGGGCCGACCTGCCGTCGGTGGAGGTGTTGCGGCGAGTGCGGCAGGCGGGCTACGCGGGAGGCAAGAGCGCGCTGTACGCCCTGGTGGCTTCTTTGCGGCCGAAGAAGGTCAAGCCTCTGATACGTTTCGAGGGTCTGCCCGGCGAATTCAGCCAGCACGATTTCGGGCAGGTGGAGGTGGAGTTTCGGAACGGCTCGGTGCGACGCATCCACTTCTTTGCCAAGTACTCGCGCTGGTGAAGGATGAGACGGTGGAGAGTCTGGTGCGGAGCCTGGCGCAGCATCTGGCGAGTTGGGGAGGAGCGCCGCTGGTGTGCGTGTTCGACCGGCCCAAGACCGTGGCGCTGAAGTGGCGGAGGAATGGTGAGGTGAGCGAATGGAATCCGGTCTTCGCCTGTGCCACGCTGGAGATGGGCATTGGGGTGGAGCTGTGTTGGCCTTACCGGGCGCAGGAAAAGGGAGCCGTGGAGAACCTGGTGGGTTTCGTGAAGGGCTCCTTCTTTAAGGTACGCCGCTTCCAGTACCCGGAGGATCTGGCGCAGCAACTGGGCGAGTGGCATCGGGAAGTGAACGAGGAGCGCCCCTGCCGAGCGACCGAAGTGATCCCCGCCGTACGCCTGGGGGAGGAGGCGCCGACCCTTGAAGGTGCGGCCGGAGGAGTTGGCTTTGCGCATCCCGGTCTACCTGGGCCCCACCGGAACGGTGATGCACGACGGCCATGCCTACTCGATGCCGCCGGAGGCGATTAGCATGCCGGGGACTCTGTACCTGTACGCGGACCGGGTGCGCATCGTCGCCGGTCGGCACGAAGCGGAGCATCCCCGCAAGTTCGCTCCGCACGAGGGCTCGACGCTAGCCTTGCATCGCGCCGCCCTGGTGGCCGCCGTCTCGGGCCAGCGCGGCAAGCGCTATTTGAAGCGGCAGCAACTTTTGGATTTGGGAGAGCCGGCTTTGCGCTATCTGACCGAGATTGTGCATCGCCGACCGCGGCAGTGGATGGGGGAAGTGGATCGCTTGCACGAGGTCCTGCAGCGCCACGGCCCGGAGTTTTTGCGGCGGGCGATGGAGGAGGGACTCCAGGAGGAGGTTTTCAGCGCTGCCTACGTGGAGACCTTCCTGCAACGCTCACGGGTTTTCCAGGAGGCTGTGCCGTGAAGAGATACCACCGCCGTCGTCGCTGTGGAAATGTGGGAATCCGGCGTTCTTTGCCGGATTTCCAAGCGCGGAGGGAAGGGTGGAAAACTCGCCGTTTGAGTTTCCCACGCTTCCC
>JBKQVI010000047.1:0-4807 GCA_052139985.1 Terriglobia bacterium | reverse complement strand
CGCCCCCGGTGAGCGCGTGGATGCGATCGTGGAGATGAATCAGCCGGGCGTCTGGATTTTAGGCGAGCTGCGCGACGTGGCGCGGACATCCGGTATGGGCATCGTGGTGGAGTACGCCAATCAGCAGAAGCAGCGCGCGACTTGGCTTCCGCGTCCGAACGCGCGTTGGGACTACACGATTTTCGGCACGTCCGCGCCGCATCCCTCGCCGGACCAGACCATCGACATGGTCTTTGAAAAAGTGCCCGGCGGGCCCCATGGGATCAATCACTGGCTCGTCAACGGCAAAGAATATCCGCATGAACGGGAATTCGTGTTGCGGCACGGAAATCGCTATCGGCTGGTGTTCCACAATCGCAGCGACGATTCTCACCCGCTGCACCTGCACCGGCACCTGTTCGAGCTTGTCGAGCTCTACGGCAAGCCCACTGCCGGCATCAAGAAGGATACGGTGATCGTTCCCGCATTTGGACGCGCCGCGGTGGATCTGGTGGCCGACCAGCCTGGCCTCACGCTGTTTCACTGTCATATCCAGATGCACATGGACTTCGGGTTCATGGCGCTGTTTCGTTACGCCTGAGCGCGGCATCGCGGAGTAAATTCCGCGATCCCGACGGGGGGGCCGAAAAGGAGCAGAACGAAAAGGTCTCAGGAACCATTCTTTAGTCTCCTATGAACGCGACGTGGACACGTGGACCAAAGAATGGTTCCTGACGCCTCTGCTCTGCCACCTTTACTCTGCCCAAATAAATGAACGGAGGCATTATAGACGAAATAGGAAGGTGCGAACTCAGAAGCTCAGGTACGTGGTAGAACGTGTTCCTGATACATTCAGGTTGCGCGTTTTTTCGGATGTTCAGGCGGTTCGAGCGGATCGATTTTTCAATAACTTCAATCCTTTCAGCACGTAGCGCCGCGAAGTTCGGGCTACTTGCTTGCTCGTTTGTTATTGGGCACTCTCAACGCGCAAGTTCCTATACTCGACTGTGTTCTGCCAGTGGTGAAATCCAAGCCGTCCTTCAAAGATGGTTCGAGGGCCCCAAGTGATATCCATGACCTGCTTGTCATCTATTGCTAGAGTGGCTTTCTCATTCGTTTTAATGACCGTAAATGTGTACCATTTTCCAACCTGTGGTTTCTCCCATGGCACTTGTTTCTTGTTCGGGTCCCTTTTGAGATCGTTGCTTGTGCGATCGACGTCATTGGTCATGTAATCGAGGCGGACGCCCGCTGAGTAGTAGAGAGCCATTGAGCCACCGACGATGACGTCGATTTCATCGCCGCCTTTGTTTTGCACGAGACAAGCGTCGAACCGGACCTTGCACACGGCTGGAAGATGTTCTCGCCACAACACAGTGCCTCTATCCTTGCCGCGGATCCAGTCGGCTCCCATCTCCCAATTAGTTTTTTGTTCCTCCCGAACCTCCCAGCTGCCGACAATTGTCCAGCCAGGGATATCCGCTCTAGCGGTCATTGCCTCCGTATCGTCCAAGCCAATCTTGCCGTCGCCTTGGAGGAGCCTCCGGAGTTCGTCGAGCTTTTGTGCGACGCGGTGTGAGTTGTGCCTAGCAGCCCCCCACAGCCTTTCAAGGGCCGCGAAGTCCTCTTCCCCATCATCGACATACCAGTTGTCGATAAGACCTTTTTGGCCGGGGGTCTTAAGGCCAAGCGCGATGAATCTTCTGCCTTCCTCCTCGCCGCTCCAGAGGTTGAGATTGTACTCTGGAAGGCGCACCACAAGGGTGTCTCCCTCTTCGAGCCAATTCACGCGGCCAGCGTCGGATGCCTGAATTAGCATTTCACAGATGTCGCGATAGTTAGATGGTATTGGCATTGCTCCCCCCGGCCATCTCGCCTGCAACCGTTGTCAACATACTGAGCTTCGAGTGAATTTCGGATATGCGGTGCACAAGTCCGTCACGGCTGTCAACATCCATTTTGTTGATTCCAGCGGCGCGTTCAAGTGTATCGTGAACTTCCGAAACCGACTTTAAGAGTTTTTGCCATTCGGGCCCCGGCAAAAGTTGGGACGCGACAGATGACCTGCACAGTTTTGAGATTGCCTCCCGGAGTTCGAAAGCGGCCGTGGCCGATGCGGAATGATTGCGCCCCCGCACTAGCTGAAGAAGGTCGCGAGACCGGCTGCACACTTGCTCGATTGTAGCTACGGCCGCCACCCTCGATACCCGTTGAACTGCCTCTTTTGCCGAATCCGCAGCTGCCTCCGCTGCTTTCTTGGTACGTAACAATTGTACTAACCCAAATATAAGAGCGGGTACACCGAGAACGACTCCGACTATGGATGCAAACGCGCCAACAATCTCGACCTTTCTAAGCCAGTCCATTGAGAGGCACCACTTTCGTCTCGGTCCCTTGCGACGCCCAAAACAGAAAACGCATTATACGACTTGGCACCGGATACCGAGTTAGCGCAGTTGGTAGCGCAGAGTCTCGCTTTTTGAGACTCTGCGGCTCTTCCTGGTTCAGATTCTAGTCCGCGGGTCAGCGGGAGCGGGGATTCGATCCACGGGAACCGGGCTGCGGGGACCTTCGGGCGCCTACCACGTTCCCGTGTAGTCGTGTACGCTCGACCATCTCCAATTCTCAGGGTCAGATAAGGTGTCAGGAGCCTTTCTTTAGTCTCCCAAGAGAATGCTGACACCTTTTCTCTTTTGCTAGTCACTGCGCATCCAGTTGTTCGGGTATGTGCAGCCGGCGGACCTTGATTTTACTTTCCTCCTTGCGGGCTTGCGCGAGATCATAGGCAAGCTGCATCCGTAACCAAGTTTCCGGCGTGCTGCCGAACGCCTTGGACAGGCGAAGGGCCATCTCGGGACTGATGCCCGATTTCCCATGGATGACGTTGTTGAGCGTTTGCCGGGTAACGCCCAGAACCTTTGCCCCCGCCGTGACGGTTAAGGCTAAAGGCTCAAGGCAATCGTGCCGGACGATGCGTCCTGGATGCACGGGATTTTTCATTGGCATGGGTTTGTCTCCTTACCCTAATGGTAGTCAATCAACTGGACATCAAACGCGTCCTCGCCCTCAAAATGAAAGATAATGCGCCAGTTTGCCCGCACTGAAACTGACCAAAATCCTTTCAGATCGCCCTTTAGCGGGTGCAGCCGGTACCGAGGAATGTCGAGGGCCTGTGGCGTACGGGCGGCGTCCAGTACCGTCAAAATTCGTTCAACCGTTTCAACCAGGTCGGGCCGTATCCCGCTGCGGTCGTCGCGTTCGTAAAGGCGTTTCAAACCACGGTGCTTGAAGCTCCTAATCATTAGGGTACACCGTAAAGTGTAAATTGTCATTTGTCAAGGCTGCGTCCTATCGGTCCCACGGATGGGGGTTGGCCGGCTTCGATAGAAGAGTTTGCCACATCTGCGCCCTGTCCAGGGTTGCGAACATCTCCGAAGGTGCCGAAGACCGGCTGACCGACCGGAGGTTGGCCAGATGCCGTTCTTGGGCGGGCCCCTTAGGGCAGAAAAGGAGATTCTGAAACGAAATTGAGCGGATGGGCGTCTGCTGGCTCCGACCGGCCTGGCCTCACGCTGTTTCACTGTCATATCCAGATGCACATGGACTTCGGGTTCATGGCGCTGTTTCGCTACGCCTGAGCGCGACATCGCGGAGTAAATTCCGCAATCCCGACGGCGAATCTGCTTACCGCAACCTACCCCTCATTCTTGCTGGATTATTGGCCAGCCGAGATTCTCCGACGCCCCTGACGTTTTTTCACGCGTGTGTAACAAAGGTGAAACATTGGACGGTCATAATGTCCGGGTTCCGGGCAACCAAAACTTTTCCAAATCCAACGGAGGAAGCACATGAAAACGTTCCGGGGAAGCTCCCGAGCGGCAGTGCTCATGGCAGCAGCCGCTTCGGTGCTGGCACTTGCAGGTGGAGCAAGGGCACAGAATTCAAACACCAATAACAATGCGTGGCCGTACGTTAAGACGCATCAATCGCCCGTGCTGGCTGTGGTTGGCGACATCTCCTGCCAGCCAGGCGAGGCGGAGCCGGCAAATGAGGCTGGGCATGAAGGCTGCGGCAACCCCAAGGCCCCTTACACCAGCACCTCTCTGCGGCAATCCCAGGAGGCCACTGCGAATCAGATTGAGGCCATGAAGCCCGACGCCGTCGCGCTCCTCGGAGATCTGCAATACCAGGTAGGCCAATATCAGGACTTTGAGCAATCGTTCGATTTGACCTATGGCGCTTTCAAATTTCTCCATCGGCCCGCCCCCGGCAACCACGAGTATTATGACGAACATAGTGCGACGGGCGTCGCCGGCTACGGCTACTTCTCCTACTACAACGGCTTCCAGGTCGATGCCAACGGGAACCCGATCACGGTTACGCTCGGGGACCCGTGCCCATCAACGATGACGGGGTGCGGCTACCCGGGCCTTACCACTTCCAACCCCCAACCCGTGCCGCGACCGGATGGACAGGCAGGGCACTTCGAGGGAACGGGCGGAGTCGGAACCACCATACCGTCGGGGGGCACAGTCGGAGTCGGAGATGGCTGGTACTCCTATAATGTGGGCTCCTGGCACCTTATCTCGCTCAATATCGAGTGCGAGACACAGCCGGGCGGCTGCAGTAACTCCTCCGGCACCTGGTTGGCCGCCGAAACCGAATGGCTGAAAAAGGATCTCGAGGAGAATCATTCCGCCTGCACAGCCGCCTACTGGCACCAGCCCACGTTCAGCGCTGCCGACAGTCTCACCGAAGAGGGCATCACCTCTGGAACTTGGTGGCAACTGCTCTACGACGCCGGAGCCGACCTGGTGCTGAACGGACA
>JBKQVI010000046.1:0-13413 GCA_052139985.1 Terriglobia bacterium | reverse complement strand
CAGGCTCTCGGCGTCACCCTGCCCGCCCTGTAGTCAGGAGCCTCAAACGCCACCAAACGCCTAACTGCCACCATCCCAAGCAGTTCGACAGAAAAACCCACTTATAACAAAAAGGAAGATGGGTCGGAACTGGCCACCAGCCTGGTGGAGCATGGCAGCGCGCCATGACTCTGCAATGGTTCGAGCGTATCGTCCCTGTCCTTCAGTCTTGCCGCTCCGTTCTCTTTGAGGGGCAAATGCGGATCGCTTTCATTCAAGAAGCTCTTGTGATTCACCAGATTTCACACGCCCATGTGATTTTGGTTGAATGCGACGATCAAGCTCGCACTGCCCGCCTCGCACATGATCGACAGCAGCCAGAATTGGCGAGTGAAAACATGATGAGATGGAGTCGTTATCTGCACCAGGAAGCAGTTGAGGCAGGCTATGAGATCCTCGACACCGGCTTAGTGCCTCTGCCAGAAAGCGTTGAGCGCATCGTCTCCTATTTATACGAAAAACATGATCCTGGCACGCTCATCATTTGATGCACAACCGGGTACCGCAGAGGTTGGGTAGCGCGGAGGTAGCTGCTTTTGGGCTTCCTCCGCGGTACTTAACATGGCAACAACGCAGACAAACATCCGTAGCGGTATTAATACCGGAATCGTGGGATTACGGCGCGCCCGGAGCGCCGAAGGTGATGCCGTGGTCCTCGTTGACTTTACGCGTGGCGGAGAGGTCCAAATCCGCCAGCGGGATTTTCTTGCTGAGCTGACCCGAAAACCAAACGAGGTTTTCACCCATGATGGCGTAATTCTGGACTTCCACTTGGCGGCCATCTTTATATACCAGAACAGTCTCTGGAAGGGCCGGCTCAGGCTCGGGAGGCTCAGGAGGCGACGCGCGCTCGTGCGGTACCGGCAGCTCCTGGCCTGCCGTACTCATTTCTCCGGCGAGGTTATAGAGTTGTGCCGCGATTTGGTCACCGAGCTCGGCAGGAGGGGGTGGTGGCGCCTGATCCTCGGACTCATTTTCGGAAGGTGGAAGCCAGGCGGGGTAAATGGGCGCATAAACCCGGTTGATGGTTACGCTGCTGCTTTGCCCGGTGGCAAGGGAGCCCGAGGGATTGGGTTTGTGGGAGGCGCTCGCAGACCCGTCCTGCGCTGCGCCAATCTCTCCCCGGGGCGCGTCGGGGCGGTCCATACGGTCGGGCGGATTCACACTGGCGACCGCCTGGCTGATCGTATCCTCCATCGCCGCGTCACTGCCAAGGGTCTGCACAAAGACCTTCCTGAGGTACCGGGAAATGCCCTGGCCGGACGGATCCTTGGATGTCCTGGCGAGGCCGGCGGCTCTGGCCAGATACCAGATTCCATGATCGTAATCCGCGGGTGTAGAAAACAGATACGCCACCCCCAGCCGGTAGAAGGCAAAATACTCGCTGGGATTGTCCGCCACGGCCGCGTTCAGAGCGGTAATGGCGCGCGGGTAATCATTCCGCTGAAGCGCGACAAACCCCAAGGTGTTGTTAAAAACCGCGCGCTTGGACTTAGCCTCCCTCTGGAACTGGTCAGGCGGGATGCTCGGGGGCCTTTCAAGTCTCTGAAGGGCACCCAGACCGTGGCGCGCGTCATTGTCCGCAAGGGTCAGAGCCGCACCTGCGGACCCACTTTCCGCCCGGAAAGTGAAAGGAAATATGTAGCTAAGGTAACTCAAGGCCTCAAGATTGTCGCGGTCGAGTCTCAGCACTTTTCGCGCCGCGTCAATTGAGGGGCCGACCTTGCCGAGTAGCTGATAACACTGCATTTCCCGCAAATAAGCGCCGAACTTGAAATCAGATCCGGGAAATCGTTGGAGGAATGCCTCGGCGGAAGCGATTTGCGCCTCGGGGCTCCGTCCTTGCACTGTCATCGCATTGAAGGCGTCGTACTCCTGCCGGCTCTGCCATTGCGGAGAACGCGCTGCCTGCGGCGACGCTTGCATGCGACCGATGGCCGACACATTGAGAAGCGGTGCGGAGCGGACGACATGCCCCGCAGTACTGTCCACAGATAACAGCAACGGGAGCGAAAGGAGGGCCAAGACGATAGTGGGTTTCTTCACGGTATCACCTCCCCGAGGCAGGACAACTGAATTGAAGCCGGACGCGAGGTTCCCCTGGAGACACCGCCGAGCCGCAGCCCAGCAGATATAGATTACAACCGTCGCCGCCACTTTCAAGTAAAATCGCGGGTGGCGCATACACCGCCATTCATGTGTGTGGCACCAAACCTCGTTGCATATCCTCAACCGTGGCGTCATAGAGTGGGAGTCCGGTCCGCTGTCGCGCGAGCGTCATGCTCCCGCGTGCAACGAGGGCTGGATGCCCCATCTGGAGTTTTTTGCATTCGGAAAGCAAGCAAATGGCGCGGACCTACGCTTTGGGTTGGTGGCTTTTCATCCAGAATCAACCGGGTGCAGCGGAGTTTGGGTACCGCGGAGGCAGCCGCTTTTTTGGCTTCCTCCGCGGTACTTAACGTGGCAACAACCAAGACCAACATACATAGGGGCATTAATGCTAAATAACGAAAAGCCGCAGACCTTAACCCACTGGCAAAGCTCTAATCCACCGCGTTGGCCGGTTTTGGGGATGACGCACCTACCGTGACATACATATGCGGCACTGTATGCGCCACCCGCGAGGGACCGCTGTCTGTGGCCAAATTCATAGGGCCGGCCGGCGACCTGTTATTGAACCTGGAAGACCAGAATCCTTGCGGAGCCGCCCCCGATGTGCGGCACGGCAACGAAAAGCCGATGGAGTTCTGGAACCAGCAAAGCCGTCTTAGCCATGACGGCAGTCTCCGCCTTCCCGGCCAGATCGTAGTGGTCAGGTTTGCGTTGCTGGAAGACGTACACATAGCCTGTGCCGCAGGAGGCGTAAATCCGTTTGCTGAGCGGATCCCAGGCAAGGTAATCGACCCAGCCACCGATGGGCAATACGCCGATTTCTTTTCCCGTTTGCGTATCAATTACCACGATGCTCCCGCCCATGTCACTGTTTCGGCAGCCCACGAACAACCGATGGTGGTCTTCATCGAGCGCGATGGCTATGTTTCTTTTGCCCCTGGTGATGGGCCAGGTGGCGAGAACTGTTCGCTTTTCCCGGTCCAGTACCGCAACCTGATTGTCGCGCGTGAGGTTGATGTAGATTTTGGAAGTCGAGATCTCGATGGCTAGCGCCTCAAGAACGCCGGTGGAGACTTTGATATCTCCCGCGCGTTCACCCGTATTGGTGTCGACGGCACTCAAGAGCGTGTAATCAAGCTTTGCGCCTCTGCCGCCGTTGGTGACGTACGCGAGCTTGGCCGTGGGGTCGTATCCCAGCGAGTCGGCGTCCGCGAGCAGCGTGACCGTCTGAAGGGGATGATAATCGCGGCCATCATAAATCCGAATCAGGCCCGGCTCTCCATCAATCACATAGATCCGGTCGAGATCGCCGCGGTAGAGTACTGCGTGAGGATTTCCCAACCCGCCGATTTCGTGCAGAATCTTGCCCGTGTTGAGGTCAAAAACCTGAACACTCTTACGGGCCTGCGGCGTCGCAAATAGCCGTTGTCCCTTTACGTCCACGGCAAGGTGGTCCGTGTACGGGCCGACAGGGACATCCTGCATTTCGATTGTTTGGATCAGCTTAAGAGGCTCCTGGGCCTGCGCCCGTCCTTGGAACCCGGAAACGATCACGAGTACGAAAGGAACCAATAGCTTCTTCATTTTCCCCCTTGTACATAACAAGAATGAATTTGGATTTCTGAACTGGAGATGTCAGAGGCCTGAGCTCTGGGCCGAATGCCCTAATGCGGCATAGGCCCAGAGATAGTCCCTCAAGCGGACAAACCTTACGCAAAGCTACTGCGGGTCGGGATAGTAGAACGAGGGGTTCTTATCCAAATCGATCGCGACCCATGTTTCGTCCCAGTGTTCAAGCGTGAGGGCCCAGCGTTCCCTCTCTGCTTTCACGTACCCATCCAAGTCGGAATCGAAGAGTTTGTGAATGAGTTGAGTCCGGGTCAGGTCCGGCTTGCGCTTTTGACCGGCCGGCGGAGATACCGTATAGATCGCGATGTCCCACGCGGGTGACAAGTGATGACCACCGCGCTTATAGATCGTCTCGCTGATGACCTGTCCCTGCTCTTTTTCCCACTGCATGATCTGGAAGTGGACCTTCTTGTATAGAGCCAACCATTCATCCTGTCGACCGGGCGGCAATCTGTAGAAGTCGACATGGACAACCGGCTTGCCCTCGCCCGCACCATTATTGGCTTGAGCAAAAGCCCCTACGGAGCTGAGAGAGCTCAGCGTCAGGGCGAAAAAGATCGTTTTTAAGATTCTTCTCATAGTTTCTCCTATTTGTTGTTTGATTTACCTTTCTACCAAATTACCTTTACTCCAAACTGAATCTGTCGAGATGGCGTCTGCGTTGTATCGATGACACCGCCGCTCCCGAGGGGTGTCCCGGAGGCGTTAAAGAGAGCGGTGTTGTCGAGAGGAGACCGGAAATTGGTGTGATTGAGGATGTTGAACACCTCAGCCCGAAATTGCACGTTGAACGTTTCAGAAACCTTGGGAATGTGGTTGTTCTTAAAAAGAGACGAATCCAAACTCAAGATCCCGGGGCCCACCAGCGAATTGCGCCCGGCATTGCCCATCAGATTGATAGGCGTTGCCACGGCGAAACACTGCGTCTTGATGTACTCGTTCGGGTTTCCGGCGTTCACGTCCGATTTGCAGCCGGGCCCGGTCAGCCGGTCGGGAAAATCGAACGCACCGCCCTTCATCCCCAACGGATCTCCGCCAAGGGAGGGAGTGAAGGGCGCCCCGGCACTGACTTCAAACACTCCGCCCAATTCCCACCCCTTTGAAACCCACGCCGCTGGTCCGGATAGCGACCGCCCGTTACCGATGTTCCACACGCCGCTAATGACCAGATTCTGCCGAAGGTCGAAATCGGAGATGGCACGCCGCATCTTCGGGTCGAAGAAGAGAGGATTGGTGGGAACGGAGTTTACGAATTGGTCACCCCCAATTTCGGCCGAACTCGTGTCGATGCTCTTTCCCCAGGTGTAAGCGGTTTGGAACAGCAAGCCATGGACAAGATTCACCTTGTACTCAAACTGCAGGGCATCGTAGAAAGAATCCGCCCCCCAGGTGGTGTAGTCGATGCTGCCGAGGTTCGGATTGAATCTTGTTCCGCTGCCAATGGGCGTGGGCCAGAGGTAGCCGGCCGCCGTCTTGGTGGGAAGCACCATATTCATGGGATCGGAGCGGAAAAGCAGGCGTACTCCCCGGGAGCCGACGTAGCCGACTCGGATGCTCTGGCGGCGAGCGAGTTCCCGCTCGATGTTGAAGTTCCACTGCATCACATAGGGCCGTGAAGGGGTTGGCTGAACGAAGCTCACGCGCTTGTTACGGAGCGCCGCGGGAAGGTTGGCCTGGAGGGTGCTAAGGGCCGTTGACGGGAAGGACCCGGCCGGCTCATTCGAGTCGGAGAGCGTCACGTTGAAGGGATACGTCGCCATATCGACGATCATGAAATAGTCAAGGAGGGGCAGGACGTCGAATATCCCGAAGCCCGCGCGCACGGCTGTCTTGCCGTCGTGGAAGGGATCCCAGACCAGTCCCACCCGTGGGTCGAAATCCTTAAGCGTCGGGTTCGAGAAATAGGGCGAGCCCACGTGGGGTGCGGAGTCCGTAAGACTGCGCAACGACGCGACCTTATTCTGGGCCTCCGTGGGGACCGTCACAAATTCGTACCGCAGTCCCAAGTTCAGAGTCAGGCTCGGGCGCAGTCGCCAGTCGTCCTGGATGTAGCCCCCAAAGAGGCTTTCTCGAAGCCCTCTGGGTGTGAGAGAGCTGATTTGGGCTCCGAAACTTGTGGGAGCGGCATTGGTCAAAAAGGATTGGAGCGAACCGTAACTGAAGCTGCCGGCGGTGCTGAATCTGAAAAGATCGTTAAACTCCATCCGGTTGAAGGCAAAGCCGAACGTCAGGGAATGCGCGCCGCGACTGAGGAACGCGTCGTCGTATGCCTGGAAGTTGTTCCATCCGAGGTCATAAGTGACGTTGCCGTTCGGACCGCTGTAACCGGTAATTCCCGAGACGTTTATGGATGGTGCGCCCCTCCCCGGTTCAATTTCCAGAGATGGATCGAGGGTCAAGGGGTTGATGGAGGAGATGTCGACAAGAACTCCGTTGCGATTAAAACCAAAGCGAGCACTGTTCACCAGGGTGGGACTGAAGATGTGAGTCTCTTCTATGCTGGTGAACGGGCGCGAATTCTTGTAGTGCCAGAGGTTATAGTCAAAGGAATCGGGACTGAGATTTTGGCTGAAGTCGTATTGGAAGCTGCCGGAAAGGTTGTCCTTTTCTGAAAGCTTATGATCGATGCGACCCGTGTAGAAATCCTCCGTCCCGCTCTGGATATTATTGTAGTGAAACTGCGCCGTATCTCCTGCCCCCAGAGTTTGTCCATTTGGCTCCGGCCACAACGCAAGATAAGGTTGGACCAATGGACTGACGGTCACGGTACCCGTGGACAGATCGCCATTCCGCGCATTGGCGGAGGGCACGGTGGAAGTTAGGGTAGTGCTGAGCGACTGTCGCAAGCCCTCGTAGTTGAAAAAACCGAAGGTCTTGTCTTTGCGGATCGGCCCTCCCAACGACGCGCCGAATTGATTGCGGCTGAAGGGCGGTTTTACTACATCATTGCTATTGTCAAAGAAATTGGCGGCATCCAGCGCATCGTTTCGCAGAAACTCATAGGCATCACCGTGAAGCTGGTTGGTGCCGGACCGCGTAATAGCGTTAATGACCCCGCCTGAGGTCTTGCCGTACTCGGCAGTGTAATCCGTCGTGATGACGGAGAATTCTTGTATCGCGTCCACACCGGCAAGGTTGCCCAACACACCACCAGGACCGTCATTGCTGTAATCGTTGATGCTGATGCCGTCCAGACGGTAGTTATTCTCGGAAGGGCGCACGCCCGAGATGCTCAGTTGCGAGCCGAAGCCACGCGTCGCCCGAACGGTGGATCCCGAGGCACGGTGCCGGTTTGGATTTGACCTCGAACGGTGGAAACGCCCGGCTGAAGGGTCGCTAACTGCGTCCAGTCACGTCCGTTCAAAGGCAACTCACGAACCGCGTTGCCGTCCACTTGGGCGGTGGTGCTGGAAGATGTCAGTTCAACAATCGGCGCCTCGCCCGTCACTTGAACCTGCTCATTGCCTTTTCCCACCTTCAAGACAAAGTCCACCGTCTGCTGCGCCCCGACGGTGAGTTTGATT
This sequence comes from Terriglobia bacterium, assembly GCA_052139985.1. Lineage (GTDB taxonomy): Bacteria > Acidobacteriota > Terriglobia > UBA7540 > UBA7540 > Bog-366. The sequence continues at coordinate 6,109 of JBKQVI010000046.1, read as the reverse complement.
CCTGTTGCAACGCCGGGTGAGAAACCGGGAGCGGAAACCGTCACTTCGTATTCTCCCGGTCTCAGATTGGGCGCCGAATAGAGGCCCAGGGAGTTTGTGACCGCCTGCCGGACGACGCCTGTCGCCACGTCCTTAATGGCAACTGCGGCATTATTTACGACCGCGCTCGACGGGTCACTGACCGTGCCGAGGATCGTTCCCCCGGCAACCTGCCCGAACGATACTCTCGAAATCAGAGCCAGCAGCCCCAAGATCCATATTCCGAGGCCGATTCTTCTGCCCCACGCTGAAAGATTCATGATGGTTCTCCTTTTGGTTTCACTTAATTGAGTCGGGCGTCCGCACTACACCGTATCCCGGCAACTCACGACCTTTGGGCACACTTCGAGCGGCAGCTTATTGGTGACATTTCGAGCGGCGTAAGGAGCGCCCGCTCGGCCCTGGCCAACGTTTCGGTGCTTTGCTGAGGATGTGGGGGGTGGGTCTTACCGATCGAACCTGGGCGTGAATGCTTTCGGCAGGCGAAAACAAAAATACCCACTCGCCCTGATCATTCCTGGCAAGTGGGCCCTTTACTGACCGATATGCGACCTGCTACCCAATGCCAGAACTCAGCGATACCCCGCTACCGAGGCGACAACAACACGAGTTCTGACATTGGTGAGAATGCATTACTGTTAGCTCGATGATTATGAGTTTGACTGGGCTTCGATCTTAGAAACCCAGCCGATGTGTGAATGTAGTCAACTGCCTTGATAATGTCAAATAGAAAGTACTTATGCTGGCGATTAGATTATGTAATTCCTCCGCGCGCACGCAGATTTACCCATGTTCGCGTCGTGTCTCTGCGACCTCCGTGTCCGAAAATGCCTCAGCACAGAGGCCGCTGAGTTCCTCCGTGTGCTCTGTGTTAAATTCCGAAAACCACAGAGACCACAGAGGGCGGAAACGGTGTCAGAAATGGTGTCAGGAACCATTTTATTGTCGAGGAGAAAGCGATAGGATGCGGTCATGGGGAAAATGGTACGAGAAATGGTTCCTGACACCATTTCTCCCTGGGTGTCGAAGGCGGTTGCGCAGTTTGGATTGGAGAATTCCCTCCGCAACCGCTGGCGCCCCGAAAAGGGTACCTACACCGTTCTCTCTCCAGAAAATCCTGCCCGCTCATTACCTCTCATATGGTCATGCCTGGCCAGCGCCACGCGCGAGTTTGTGGATCCCCGTGAGTGGGGCATCGTGTGACGCCGGCTGACGTTACTAAAATTGCGGAGCCGTGGCCGGCAACTTGTTGGAGTCGATACCTTCGCACAGCGCGTTGTCAACCGTCAGGTTGCCCACAGAGTCAAGCCTCACCGTCCAGATGGTGTCGTAGTCGTCGTCCGGCCAATTGGGCGCGGTTTGGCCGCTAAGATAAGTGGCCAGCAGCGCGTTGACGGTTGGCGGGATGTGTTCGTGTTCCCACGCCGCCAGTATGGTTTGGTTGGAGAACTTGCCCCCGATAAAGAAATAATCGCTGGCCAGGGTGGATAACTGGGGCGCATTCTGGGTGAAGACGGCGACGCTAGCGGCAAGGTTTAAGGGCAAGTTGTTGGCGATGGCGTACGGTTCCACGGTCAGCGAAGGTCTGACGTACGACAAATTGGAACTATCCACACCCGCCGCAAAGCCAAGAGCGGGATCGATGGAGTAAACCTGGGTGGGATTGATTTTGCCTCGTAATGCGTTCGGAAGATCCAGTGCGCGCCACTGCCCCGCGCCAACATAGTTGCCATCTTCCCAGTTGGTTGTCGGATGTGCCTCTGCGTGCCGGATAAAGAAGACCGTTTCGTTGGTGTTGAATCCCACGGAGGACGGCGGCGGAACACTTCCGGTAGTTGGGATCCTGAATGGTGTTTGTGCAGTGCAGGGAGTGCTGACCACCCCCGGCGGAGGCAGTACGGGGTAGGTGGAAGGCGGGTGCAGATTGCTGTTGTAAGTAACCAGACTAGCGTTTCCCGGCGGCGCAGTCGGCGGAATCGAGATCGCGTAAATGTAGTTCGGACCCTGATAGCTCGCCGGAAGAGTTAGCTGATAACCTTCCTTTAGATTGATATTTGTCAACAGGTCGATGGTAGTCTCCCAAGGTGCCGAGAAGACATAAAAGCCCGCGGCGTCTTCCGCGATGATGCCCTCAACGAGCATTTCATTGTCGCCATCCGGGTTGCTCCGGTCGTTGAAATCGAGACCCTGGCAAGCCGGGCAGGTGAACACCGGCAGTGCAACTTCGGCCGGTATGGATTGTGGCGAATACGATGCAAAGATCGGATAACTGTGTGCGGTAACGGCCGACAAACTGATCTGATTCAGCAGGGCAAACTGTTGAATGGTCTCCAGCGCCACCATATCGGGGTAATTTCCCGTGGTTTGCAAATGGGTCATCGGTTCGAGCGCGTAGATGCCGGTTACATTGTTCATCCCCAATACCGCCTGTTGCAAGAACGGAGCCATGAGGAGCGATCGCTGTAAACCTTTATTGGTCAGGTTTGCCGTGCTTGGATTGACGTCTCTGGAACCTTGGTCATGAAACGCCAAATCCTGGCTGACCACGAAGATCAGGTTGATATTGTCGGCGCTCAGTGGAGGGGCATTTACCGTGACAGTCAGTGTCGTCGTGGTGCTGCCGGCCGAGTTGGAAGCCATGACCGTGTAGTTCGCCGTGGCAGCGACAGCCGTGGGGGTTCCGGCGATTACCCCGGTGTCGGCGCTCAGGGTCAAGCCTGCCGGAAGGGCCGGGCTAACGCTATATAGGGTCACCGGTCCACCCGTGCTGGTGGGGCTGTTCTCCGTAATTGGTGTCCCCTGGGTGTAGGCCGTTGTGACGAAAGTGTAGGACAGGCCCGCCGGGGCCGCTCCCTTCACCGTGATGGTCAGAGATGTCGTGGCGCTGCCACTCGCGTTGGAAGCCGTTACCATGTAGCTGGCCGTGGCCCCAATGGCCGTAGGGGTTCCGCTGATAACGCCCGTACTGGTGCTCAGGGTCAGGCCTGCCGGAAGGCCCGGGCTCACACTGTATGTGGCCACCGCTCCGCCAGCACTTATGGGGGTGTTCGGCGTGATGGCCGTCCCCTGGGTGTAGACCGCCGTGGCAGTAGTGTAGCTGAGCGCCGAGGGCGGCTGAACGGCGACAGGACTGGGACCGCCACCACACCCGCTGAGAGGAAGAATTACTGCTGCCAGGACAAGACCAAGCCATTGATTCGACCGCATAATGAGCTCCTTTTCCATCGTCGGCGGCGCCATGACATGGCGCGGTGTTTCGCCACGGGCAACATTAGGAACAGTCGTTTTCCCTCGGCGGCTCCACCAAATGACGTGTGGAGAGCATCCGGGTCCGAACGCTTAACAAGGCTCTGCGGCCTGCGCGATTTCGTGGCGACGCCCTGGACCTGCGTGACCCCAACTCTCAAGAGAGTCATACCTTTTGATGTTGAAGCTGTCTGTTCAAAAATGCACACATCGACATATATTACTTGGGCACTTATAGCCTGCCCTTTTAGGCTTCAGGTCTCGGCCCCCGGGCTATCGGCCCTTGACCTTAAGTGAAAGTGACGCGAGTCGTCTGCCCGAGCCCGTGGAAGGGAATCTTGACAACAAAACGGGGCTCACAACCCTCTGGGAAAGGGAGTGAGAGTGAGAGCGGGTAGCCACGCTGGGTGGCACATACATTGTCGCGTATGGATGTCCCTTAGGGCCTTCGGTCCGCGAAACGTCATGAAAAACAGTGTCGGCACACAGGGAGGAATGGATTAGCTTATCTCCTTTGTTTTCAGCATATGGTATTTCCGCGCCCAATGTTTTTCGACCCTGCGACCCGATGCAGGCACTTTTCAGCCCGGGAGGTCCATTGTTAATAGGGAACGGTCCTCGCGGTTGTAAAATCTCCAACTTGAGCAGGGCCAGTCGCCGGGGGTGGGCCACCAAACCTCGCACGACAGGATTGTTGCGGATATCGTCTACGTGAAGATGTCGCACTTGAGCCCCAAGGGGCGAATTATCCCCGCCCAGGCCAACGGCCGGAATAACGGGGTAATTCTGCGCCTGAGCCCTGGGGGGCGACGGTGAACCACCCCCAACTGAACAGGGAAATTGAGAATATCCGGTGTGCCCTTAGGGGGGAAATAGTGTCAGGAGGGGGGAAATATTGTCAGCCTATAATCGCGTTCCGCTAAATCCTATCAGGGAACTCCCGATGTCGGCCGGCGCTACAGCTTGCGGAACAACCCGCTTGGAGAGAGAACGGCGGCAGGTCCCCTCTCCGGGACAGCGAGGATTGCAGATGGTATTTTCCAATCCAAACGGCGACACCGCCTTTGACACCCAGGGAAATCCGGGACAGACGTCCCGGTTTTTCCCCTCGCGGCGCGGGCGTGAGCCATCGCTCCAGGAATGAAACGGTCACTTGCCGTTCGCCGTCGCACGCAGATTCCGGCTGAAGAACGGCATCACTTGATTCTGAAACCGAACGGCGAGGGCGCTGGTGTGGCTGCCGTGATAAATCTCAAAGCTGTTGGCGATACCATACTTGTCGAGCACGTCGTGCAGCTTGCCGGCATCGACGCGTAACCCGTCCTGGTCCCCCACATCCATGGCAATGGCGCGATACTGGCGCAAATTTCCGATGTACTGGTCCACGAATGCCAAAGGCGCATTGGCCGCCCATTTGGCCAGAACCTCAGCCTGCTCCGCCGTGTCCTTGGTGGGCAAGCGAAAAAAGAGCGGCGGATTATTCGGGTCGGGCGACCACGCCGCCGCCGAGGCGATCCGCGCCTTCGCGTAGAACGACAGGCCGGCCACGTCGGCAGGTGTCTTGACCGACTCCACTTCCTTCTCCGCCGACTCCATCGCCTTCTGCCTCTCGGGATTTGACGACCTGGAGCCCATGGGCGAGAGGCAGCACGGACTCATGATGTAGAGGCTGCTGAACACGTCAGGGTGCTTCATTCCAATGCGAGCGGTGCCGTAACCGCCCATGGAGTGGCCTGCCAGGCCCCGGCTCAAGCGGTTGGGAATAGTGCGATAGTGGGCGTCGATATAGGCCACCACGTCGTGGGCGATAAACCTCTCGTAATCGCCCGTAGTGACGGAGCTCGAATACATCGACCCGCCGTAAACGGTGTACGAGTCGGGCAGCACGACAATCATTTCCTGGCTGCCTTGGGCCCAGGCTCCCTCCAGCGTTTGGGGCGCACGAATGTCGTGGGTGAACCACTCCGCCTTGTCGGTAAAACCGTGCAGAGCATAGACGACCGGGTAGCGCCGGTGCTTCTCCTGGTTATAGCTGGGCGGCAAAAACACGAACGAGTCGCGATCGACGGGGTCCCCTTCCAGATTGCCTTCGAGCGCCGTGCCGTGAATCTTGATGTGCTCAACCCCTGCAGCCTTCGCGCCCGGCACCACGGGCGGAACTTCCCTTGCGTCCTGGGCCCTACCCACCTGAGCGGCGAGGCTCAGTATGATGGCTATCCCGGCAATTCTCCATTGGGCTTGGACCCCTCTGCTGAGAACAGATTCGTTCATGTGTACCCCCCAGTTTCTCCTTCGGAATATATTCTGATGGCCCCGCTCCGCTGACGCCCTTGCCCTGCTCGCGTTTGCCGTCAGGAGGAAACCAAACTGCGCGGGAAAGATACCCTGTTTCTTCAGAACCTGCATTACAAAAACTGCTAAAAGTCGCTAGTCAGACATCCCCAGCAGTGCGGGTGGCTTGATGAGTGGGGCCGCCTCGAAGGCGGTTCATCGAAGCCTTCGATTTGCTTCCATGCCGGCCGCCTTCGAAACCCCGAAGGGGTTCACATTGAATAGCCGTGGGCAAGGGCACGTTTTTTGTGCCCGCCGCCCACGGATCGCGTCTCGCCACCTTCCCGACCCTGAATGGGTCGAACGTTCGGCCCCTTCAGGGCCGGAATAATTTATTCATGTACCGTGTCCGTAGGTTTCACCTAAGTCTGGCCTTTGGCCTTTCACTAGACAAAAGCACCTGAAGAGAATTTGCTTGCAGAAAAGTCGTGCTTTTGGTATCTAGTTTAGTGACTAGATATTCAAAGGAGGCTTTTCCATGGGATTCCCCACC
>JBKQVI010000045.1:0-4483 GCA_052139985.1 Terriglobia bacterium | reverse complement strand
AGCGCACCTTCGCAGTCAGAGTTCCAGGAAATCCCATGTCGCCGTCGGGACTGACGAGCGTGAATTCCACACCGCCGGGTATCTCGTCGGACTTCCAAACGTATTGATTGAATCCCTTGGGTCCGCCGTGCAAGGCATTGGGGCCATCATTGGTCGGAATCTGATAGGTCTTGCCATCGAGGGTGAACTTTCCGCCGGCGATCCGGTTTCCGTAGCGCCCGACAATGCCGCCCAGGTAAGTCTTGTTATCGGCCAGGTAACCGGCAAGCGAGTCGTATCCCAGAACTACATCCGCCATCTTTCCCGAGCGATCCGGAGCCTTCACGCTCACAAGGTGCGCTCCGTACGCCGTGACTCTCACTTCAATCTGCCCGCTGGTCAGCGTGTAGATCGGGACGGAAACTCCGTCCGGTGTCGTGCCAAAAACCGCCATCTTCGTTTCTCCCTTTGCAATAGCCGGAACGGCCATTGCTACAGCTATGATGAATGCAACAACATGAACGAATCGTTTCACAAGGTTCCTCTTTGCTTCGAATTCCGGCGCCGCGGCCGCGTTCGATGAGCCGAGCGCAAATTCCTCGTCTTGCCGGATTCAGATTGCGTTCGCGTCCAAAAACGCTGCGTGCCAAATATATCTGAAGCGGCGAGGTAACCCAAGTACGGTGAACCGTGAACGGTGAATGGTGGACGGTGAGCGGTGGACCGCGACGGCGTTCCGTGGGTCGTGGAACGTGGCCCGTGAGTCGTAAACCGTGAGTGAAAGAGTGAAGGAGTGAAGGAGTGAAGGAGTGAAGAAGTGAAAGAAATGAAACAAGAGCAGGGGAATGAGATAGATAAAGCGCGAAAATGTACGGGTTGCAAAAGAGCCGATCGCGTGTTGATTCCAAAGGAGTTGTTTGGCATAAATCCGACGTATTTTGACGCATTTTGACGATCACTTTGGAAGCGGTTTATTGATTCTAAACGGGTTAGATGGCGAAAATTCGGCGAAATGTACTGAATTTTTTTATTTAATTATTTTCCCCCGTTTCGCGCAGGAGTTTTTGGGGGTGGCCGGGATTGCCCTCTTCGGCGTGTTTTGGCTTCTGGCAGACGGTACACGCGGCGATGGTTTTGGATGTCACGGAGGATCCTCTTTTCATCTTCAAGGTTAGCGATTTGGGCGAATTAATCGGCAAACTTGGGGGGATTTATTTGCGAGGGCGCAAGAGATGGAAGGGGAAGGGGTTAGGCGGGGTGCGAAGGGGTTACGGAGGAGGGTGGACTCTTGACAGGCGGAAATGAGGGGCTCGTCTTGGCGGGTTCTTCCGGAACATCCCGGGCGGCCCCCGGGTACCGCAACAATGAAGGGGGTTATAATTCCGCCAAACTCAAGTTGGCTGAGAAGAAGTCGAGATGTTTTACATAATTGGAGTAGATCACCTGTTTCAATCGTTGGCGGGCGGAGCCACGCCAACGCCTCATCATCTCTCCTACGCAAATAGTCTCAACGATGCGCTTTTCAGACTGAAACCCACGCTCGTCGCGGAGGAGGAGAGCAGGGAAACGCTAAGGGGACGGAGTTCAATAGCGGAAAGCCTCGCACTCAAGTTTCATGTGGAGCACGCGCTCTGCGATCCCGAAAAGGCACAGAGGCAGGCTGTCGGCTACAGATGCCTAAGCGAGCTCCAAACCAGAATCTATCGGGAGGAACAAGGCATTTTGGATCACGAGTGCGAAGTCAGAGCAACGGCAATAGAAATCGCGAGGGAATTCGGCAAACGAGAGGATTACTGGCTCGATTCGATCAAGGGGAGGGACCTTTCAAAGACCATCTTTGTTTGCGGCGACGCACACGTAGACGGGTTCTGCAAGCGGCTTTCGGAACGAGGAATCCAATCTGAAGTCCTCGTGAGGGGAATCGGAATGACCAATGATCAACGGGAGCTAATCGCTGAGGCCAAGCTCCTTCTAAAGGCAGAGCCGGGTATTGATGTAGCCTAGTTTCGCGACAGGTTGCCGTTATCCAAATCCGGCCAAACAGTTTCGTTCAGAGAGGCACGGTGGGACACAGACCATGAAACACGCACTCACCGCAATTACGCTTTTGGTTTCGCTGGCGATGCCTTCGCTTTACGCGCAGAGAGCGATTGACAGGACGAAGCCAATACCCTCAACTCCACAGGCTGTATGCAAGTTTATTACTGATCGCATGAATTCTGCGGTTCCCCAGGTCCCAAATTTATGCTCTGGCAGCGTTGACGCCACATCGGGTAATTACGAAATCACATTTGCGTCGTCGAAAGATGTTCTTGAGGGGGACCTCCGTCGCGGCTGGTCCTCGGCTCTCTTTCAGACCCTGGAAGAAATCGTAGCCGAGCCGTCCCTTAACGGGGCCTGCGCATCGACGCCTACCTGCGACTTGCGAGTTTCGGATTCCTACCTCTCGCGACACAATCTCGATTACTGGGTCCCTCTTAATAAGAGCCTTGTTTCAAACCAAGAAAGCACAGCTGAAGCATTCAAGGCTAGGGAACTCTCGGACGACTGGTACCTCCTCTGGTGGGCTGCGATGATGGATGCGTTCAAAGAACAGGCAGGTGAGGATCACAGGTCGAAGGAGAATGCCAATCTGTTTGCTGGGGATGGCTGCCAACAATTCATTGACTCCCTGGCTCACTCTCTGTCGAAGGAGCGCCTCCCGGAGTGCTCTGTTTTAACCTCCTCCAAGTCCGCGGTATTTGTTCAAATCCAGTTTCCAAATGCCTCGGATGCGGTAATGGCGAACAACATGGAACATCTCTTCGCAGCTTTTGGAAGGGTCTTTGACGGAACGGCCTATTCAGGGACGGTCGCCCTGCGGTCGCCGTGGTGGGAGTTGACGAATGGGGACCGCGCCCGGGTGAACAAGGTCTACGATATCAGCCGCCTGGAACTTGCTTTCGAAGAAGTTAATAGTGGGTCACGCGATGCTGCCGGTGCTGAGTTTGCAGTTATTTCTCGCTTTGGCTCCACCGGGCAAATGAGTGAGAGGTTCCTCAGTCCTGACAGCGGAGACAACGATTTGATTATTAGGAACGTGGCGTTAGTTAGGCTGTTCCTTGGCGAGACCGCAATCACTCTCGATACCACTGACGGTGCCGAGTGGCAGGCAACGTTTGAGGAGTTCAGCTCCTGTGGATTCCAGCCCGGAGATTCTTTCGAGGTCACGGCCGTTTCCGGCGAAACCGCAACAATATCTGGTACTGGCTCCCTCGGAATGTGCCGGATGAAGGCAAGGTTTGTAAGGGGCTGGTAGGCAATACGCGTATAGGAACACTTTCTTGCAGGCCGTCTTCGGCCTCTCGGCCCTTCACGGCATAGGTGTGCCGCCACCATACGTGCTTTTGGGTTCGCGGTATTCCACGTCTCAAAATCGAGACGTGGGGCACCCGATTTTTGTGCTGGATGGAGTTAGCGAAAGGCAACCGCAGATCCTTCGTCGCCGATGGGGCCGGCTCCTCAGGATGACAAATTGGCGGGAGTGCGATCCTCAAAACTGAACCGTTCTATTTCGACTGCACGAGCTCCGCAACAACTGCCGCGATTTTGTCGAGTATCTGGTTCCAGCCCTCGAGTTGACCGCTATTCTTTGCGCTCTCCATGGGTTCATTTCCAATGAAGGTGAGTTTCGTCTGGCCGTTTCCCAAATCCTCAAAGAGAGTTACATCGTACGCACCGTCGATGGCCTCATGTTCTATTCCATATTCCGCGGGGTCAACCTTGTTTCCCTCGGGGTTAGAAAAGTACATCAAGGAAACGATCTTTTCGTGCGGAATAATCTCGTGGTATTCAACCGCATTCCAGAACTCCTGCCCGTCCGGCGCCTTCATGCAGCAGAGAAGTTTTCCTCCGACGCGAAAATCCATTTTGCAAACAGGCGAAGTAAAACCCTTCGGCCCCCACCACTGCATCACATATTTGGGGTCTGTCCACGCCTTCCAAACCAGTTCGCGTGGGGCGTCAAATACTCTCGTTACAACCATCCGGTCTGTCTCGTTCACTGATCTTGCCATCTCTGACCTCCGTCTTTTTTCATTTGATTCACCACCACATCCAGCTTGTCGAAACTCTCTTCCCAGAATCGGCGATAATAGACCGCCCAATCGCTGACTTTCTTAATCGCCTCTGGCCTGAGCGTGCACACGCTCTCGCGCCCACGCTTGGTCTTGATCACAATCCGCGCACGCACCAGGCAGGCAATATGTTTTGAAATCATCTGCTGCGAGAGTGCAAACGGTTCCGTCAATCCATGAACGGAGGCAGGGCCATGGCTGAGCCGCTCGATCATCGCCCGCCGGGTTGGATCGGACAAAGCCGCAAATGTTGTGCCCAATTTATCCACAACCATATGGTAGTGGATTTTCTGTCCTTGTCAAGTGTGAATTTTGGCGGGTGGCCCACCGCAGCTAACGTGCTGCTCGCGCAGAGCGTGAACGACGGCTCGCGAATGTCAGCGAATGGA